>JAHIYU010000178.1 GCA_018814885.1 bacterium
CCCCTCGGCGCGGGCCAGGTAGTCGCACCACACAGCCCGGCGGTCGATCAACCCGTTCCAGAAGGCGTCCTCCCGGTCCGGGTCGGCCACGTGGATGGCGCGCCGGAAGGGATTGTGCAGCCAGCGCAGCCCGGCCCCGGGCCCGGGCGCGGCGGTCTCGTCCAGGTCGCTCTGCGCCGGCCGCGGATCGACCCAGGCCACCGCCGTCTGGAACGACGCCTGCCGCAGCCCGACCGGCACGTCGCGCATCAGCTCGCTCAGCAGCGCGCAGTTGCTCGCGTAGGTGGCCCCGTCGCCGGCGAAGCGCGCGGCGAAGACGTCGGGCAGGCCGCCCAGGGCCTCCACGCACAGGGCGGTGTCGTCGGCCACCGCGATCTCGCCCGTGTAGGCCGCCGTGGCGATCGCCTTGCGGCTGGCGTTGCCGACGATGGTGGTGCCGTCCTCGATCACCTCGGGCAGTCCGGGATAGTCGGCCGACGACAGGACGTCGAAGGGCAGCCCGGCGAAGAGCTCGCGCAGTTCGCGCAGCTTGTCCGCGTTGCGGCTGGCGATCACGACGAGGCGTTTCGTGCGGCTCAAGCTCAGGCCTCCAGGGACTTGCGCTGCAGCTTGATGAGCTGGCCGATGCCGGCGCCGGCCAGATCGAGCATGCGGTCGAGCTGCTCGCGGGTGAAGGGCCGTCCCTCGGCGGTGCCCTGCACCTCGATCAGCCCGCCGTTCTCGCTCATGACGATGTTCATGTCCGTCTCGGCGCGCGAGTCCTCCTCGTAGTCGAGGTCGATCAGCACCTCGCCCCCGCACACGCCCAGGCTCACCGCCCCGACCAGCCCGGACATGGGATGGTGCGGCAGCCGCAGCCTCTGCAGGGCGTCGTAGAGGGCCGTCGCGGCGCCGTTGATCGACGCGCAGCGCGTGCCGCCGTCGGCCATGATCACGTCGCAGTCGACCGTCACGGTGATCTCGCCCAGCGTGTTCAGGTCGGTCACCGAGCGCAGGCTGCGTCCGATCAGGCGCTGGATCTCCATGGTGCGGCCGCCCTGGCCGGTGGGACTGGCGGCCTCGCGGCGCGTCCGCTCGCTGGTGGCGCGCGGCAGCATGCCGTACTCCGCGGTCACCCAGCCCTGGCCGCTGCCCCGCAGCCAGCCGGGCACGCCGTGGGCGATCGACGCGGTGCAGACGACGCGCGTGTTGCCCATCTCGATCAGCACCGAGCCCTCGGCGTGGGGCAGGTAGTCGCGGGTCAGGCTCACGGGGCGCAGCTGGGTGGGCTTGCGGTCGTTGTGGCGCTTACTCACGGGGTTTCCTTTCTCACCGGGATTCCCGGCAGGCCGCCGTCCCAGGCGGCCTCGTTCACGTTCACGGTATGGACCTCGTCGATGGGTCGGCCCAGGAAGCGGGCGCCCACCTCGCGGAACTTCCAGGGCAAGTCGCTCAGGTAGAACTCGAGCCGGCCATCCGGACGATCGGCGCCGTCGGGACGGCGCAGCCCGCGGCGCGTCAGCTCTTCCCCGGCGGCGACGGCCAGGGCCTCGGCCGAATCCACCAGCGCGACGTCGGGGCCCATCACCGCGCCGATCACGCCCTTGAGCAGCGGGTAATGGGTGCAGCCCAGGATCAGGGTGTCGACGCCGGCCTCGCGCAGCGGCGCCAGGTACTCCTCGGCCATCTGACGGGTGACCGCGTGGTCGAGCAGGCCCTCCTCGGCCAGGGGCACGAACAGCGGACAGGCGCGGGCCACGACGCGGTCCCCGCCCAGCTGCGCCGCGAGCTGCTGCTGGTAGCGCCCGCTCTCGACGGTGCCGCGCGTGGCGATGATGCCGACGCGCCCGCCCCGGGTCCGCGCCAGGGCCGTGGTCACGCCGGGCGCGATGACGTCGAGCACGGGCACGGGCAGGGTCGCGCGCAGGTCGTCGATGGCGAACGCCGAGGCCGTGTTGCAGGCCACCACCACCAGCTTGGCGCCGTGCGCCACCAGGAACGAGGCGTCCTGGCGCGCGAACTCCCGCACCGTGCGCGCGCCCTTGGTGCCGTAGGGGACGCGGGCCGTGTCGCCGAAGTAGAGCAGGTCCTCGGCCGGCAGCCTCCGCTGCAGCTCGCGCAGGACGGTCAGGCCGCCCATGCCGGAATCGAAGACGCCGACGGGGCCCATCAGCGCCACCGCCCCAGGTCGAAGGGGCGGCTGGTGTCGAGGTGCCCCGCCAGGGTCTCGACCTGCGCGCCGTCGACCAGCAGGACGCAGCTCTCCAGCTCGGGGAAGTTCCAGGCCAGGGTGCGCAGGATCACCGCGAGGGTGGCCTGTTCCGACGTGCTCCCGCCGGGGTGGGCGCTGACCAGCTCGCGCGTCCAGTCGACGACGACCTGCCCCGCACCACGGTCGACGAAGACGTCCCGGGGCCGCGCCCCGACCGGCAGGGCGGAGACGGCCAGGCGCCCGGGATCCTCGTCGCACAGCGCCTCGAGCACCTCGCGCACCTCGTCCTCGCGGGTCGCGCGGCTGGGCATCTGCAGTTCGCGGCTGACGGCGGCCTCGCCGTTGCCGTCGGCGAAGAAGAGCACCACGCCGCGGGTGCCCGCCAGCTCGCGGGCCCCGAGATCCGGGACGAGGGGGATCATCATCGCTTTTTCGCGCGGTCCGCGGCTGAGATACCACGCCAAAAAAGCCGCGGCCATGGCCAGCACGAGCATCAGCACGGCCAGGGTCCACCAGAAACCGCGCCCGGTGGCGCGGCGGGTCGCGCGGCCGGCCATCATCGCTCCCCCCCGCCTTCGTGCGCCAGGAGATCGGCGACCAGGCGCCGGTAGTCGTCAACTGCGCGGGCCAGGCTCTCGGCGAGACTTTCCTGATAGGACCTGGAGTCCAGCTGCTTCTCCTGCGCGGGATGGGTGAGGTAGCCGACCTCGACCACCAGCGCGGGCATGTCTACGCCGCGCAGCACGCGCTGGCCGGTCTGCCGCACGCCGCGGTCCTCGGCGGCGGCGCCCGCGACGAGCCGCGCCTGCACCAGTTCGGCGACTTCGCGGCTGGCGCCCAGGTGGCGCCACTGCGCGCGGTGCCACGGCACGAAGAAATCGTTGCCCCCGCCCTCGCCGTCCTCCGCGCCCGACGGCAGGAGCAGGTGCGTCTCGACGCCCCGCACCTGCCGGTCGAACCAGCCGTTCGCGTGCAGGGACAGGAAGAGGTCGCCGCCGGCGCGGTTGGCGATCTCGGCGCGCGAATCCAGGTCGGGATCGTCGTCGCCGTCGCGGACCATGACCACCACATAGCCCCGGTCCTCGAGCTCGTGCTCGAGCCGTCGGGCCAGCGCGAGGACCACGTCCTTCTCGCGCACGCCCGACGGCCCCACGCGGCCGGTGTCGTCCCCGCCGTGGCCGGGGTCGATCACGATGGTGCGCACCGCGCGCGCGCCGGCACCCAGCTCACGCGGACCGGACATGTTGAGCGCGCCGCGCGGCTCGAGGTCGGGCAGCGCCGGCGCCTCGGCCTCCTCCAGGACGAGCACGATCTCCCGCCCGTCGCCGCCGCTGCGGGCGTGGCTGTACCGGACCAGCGAGCGGATCTCCACGTCGATCAGGGCGTGGTCGCTCATCTGGCGCGTGGTGACCTTGCGGATCAGGCCGCGCGGATTGGTGACGCGCACAGCCCTCTGGTCGACGACGCCGCCGTAAACCTTCAGGGTGACGACGCCCGACGCGGGCCCCGTCGCCCGCCAGCCCAGCGGCTCGTCGCAGAAGACGCGCAGGGTGGTGCTGCGCGACTCGGTCTCGACCCTCAGCCCGGTCACGTTGGCCTTCGCCGCGCCCACGTGCAGGTTGAGGCCGGCGCCGTTCCAGACGGCGGTCTCGCCGAGGGCGGGCCCCATCTGGTCGACCACGAACACCATCGGCAGCCAGAGGTCGCCGTCGAGCGCGAGCACCGGCACCGGCAGCAGGATCTCCCGGCCGGCGTCGAGGATGAGCCGGCTGCCCGCCGTCGCGGCGAGTTGCCGGTCCCTCACCCTGAGCGTGAGACGGTTCAGCTCGGGATCCCAGAAACGCGCGGCGCGAAAGATGGAGACCACGTCGGCCGAGGCCAGGTACACCTCCTGGGAGCCGCGCAGCAGGTGCCGTCCCTGCACCGGGAAGGAGGCGCGGTCGCGGGCGAAGGTCACCTGCACCTCGAAGGAGCCCGACTTCTGGTCGAGGCGCGGCGCGAGGCCCTCCTGCCAGGCCGACGCGAGGGCGGCCGTCAGCATCAGGATCGCCAGGGTGATCGGCACCGCGCGCAGCATGCGTCAACCCCGTCCCATCTCGCGCCTGATGCGCATGTCGACATCCCGTTTGGCCTTGGCGTGGCGTTTGTCGTGGAGCTTCTTGCCGCGCCCCAGACCCAGCTCCACCTTGACCAGTCCACGCTTGAAGTAGAGCTTCAGCGGAATCAGGGTCAGACCCTTCGTCTCCAGCTTGGGTCCCAGCTTGCGCAACTCCCGGGCGGTGAGCAGGAGCTTGCGCCGGCGGAAGGGATCGTGGTTCTCGCGGTTGCCCTGCTCGTAGGGCCCGATGTGCAGCTTGACCAGCCACACCTCGCCGCTGCGGTAATCGCCGTACGCGTCGCCCAGGTTGCACTTGCCGGCGCGCAGGGATTTCACCTCGGTTCCCTGCAGGACGATGCCGGCCTCCCAGCGCTCGAGTATCTCGTACTCGTGGAACGCCTTGCGGTTCTTGGCGATGATCTTCACGCCGCTCTCGCCCGAGGCCGCGCCCATGGGAACATCTCCTGTCCAGGTTATCGAGGAACGAGGATCGGGGCACAGAACCTAGCATCTGCCGCACGATCCGCAAACATCCATTTTCCGGCCGCCGGGGGGTGTTTCTGGCCGCCGGGGGTTGACAGGACGCGAAACGACCTCTAGCTTTGGTCGCCGCGGAGCAACGGGCCACCGTCCACGGCTCCAGCGACCGGTGGCTGCCCGGGTGGCGGAATTGGTAGACGCGCTACGTTCAGGTCGTAGTGAGGTTTATCCTTGTGGGAGTTCGAGTCTCCCCCCGGGCACCATCCATTGCTCGAAGGCACGACCCAGGTCGTGCCTTCTTTCCGTCCGCGGCCTCCCTCAGTCGATATAGCCCAGCGAACGCAGCTGGCGGATGACGGCCTCGTCCATCTCGGCGTCCTCTTCCAGCGCGGTGCTGTCGCCGAGCGCGGGCATGAAGACCCGATAGCTCTCCACGCGGTTGTCCTCCAGCCGTTCGACGTAGCGCAGTCCCGCCGGCGTGAGTCCCTCCCCGATGACGACACCCGGCATCTCGTCGCTGGCCGGCAACCCCATCAGGGCCAGGATGGTCGGGCCCACGTTTATGATCTCCGTGCTGTCGAAGCGCAGGCCCGCCTCGTGGACGGGGCTGCGCGCCGCGAAGACGCCCTCGGGACGATGGGCCTGCAGCCCCCCCAGCCATACGCCGTCGACCTTGGCCTTTCCCTTGAAGCCATGGTCGGAGAGTAACATCACCGACCGGTCGGCGGGGAAGAGGGCCAGCATCTCGCCCAGGATCTCGTCGCTGTAGACGTAGTAGTTCGGAATGACCCGCGCGAAGACCGCGATCGACGCGGAGTCGGGCGCCAGGTTGTTCATCTCCGGCTGGTAATAGCCCCAGAACTTGTGGCACGCCATGTCGAGACCCCGGAAGTAGACGCTGAAGACGTCGAAGTCGTCACGGGCGGCGAGGTGCTTCGCCATCGCCAGGTACGTCCTGTCGCCGGCGATGATGACCCGCAGTTCGCGCACGAGATTCTCCAGCTCGTCCTCGTGGCCGGACAGGCTCTCCAGGTCGATGAACCGCCCCAGTTCCTCCCTCGTGATGTCCCGATAGTCGATCTCCAGGGCGGCCAGGTCTTCGCGCAGGTCGTCGGGACGCACGAGCCCCGCCTCGTCGCGGTAGCCCTGCTTCGTGTACGAGTAGACGTCGCTGACCATCACGCCCTCGATGGTGCGGGCGGGATAGGTGAGCCACCAGCCGATGACGCAGCTGGTCTTGCCCATCGCACCGGCCAGGTCCCAGAAGGCCGGCGCCAGCCAGCGCTGGTTCGCGCCCGGCTTGGCGTTGGTCTTGTCGACGAAACCGACGATGCCGTGCTCGCCCGGTTCCAGTCCCGTCGCCATGCTCGCCCAGATCACCGGGGACTCCCGCAACGGCGTGAAACTCATGTTCGTCCCGGAGGTGGACTGCGCGAGGAACCCCTTCATCACGGGCATGCGGCCGGCCGCGACCAGGGGGGCCACCTGGGCCCAGTCGGCGCCGTCGAAGCCGATGACCACCAGCTTGCGGTCGCCGGGCAATTCGGTTCTGCGGCCGCATCCGGCGGAAGCAACCACCAGCGACAGCAGCACCCCCAGCAGGACCGGGAACCGCTGTCGCGACCTGTCCGGCACTGATTTCGTGCCGGCCGGCACTGATTGCATTCTGTTCATCGTGAAAGCCCCCCGGATCCCGGCTGAAGATCTCTCGCTCGTTATGCCATAAGAAGATACACAACCAGCGCGCGTCTGACCAATACGGTCTGCGTCTTGCAGGACCCGGACGGCGACCGGCTCCGGACGGGCCGTTGAAAAGGACGGATCATGCGCTGGTTGGACATCGATATCAGGTGCGGGGACGAAGGTGCCTCCGTGCGCCCCTTTCTGGAACGCGCCCAGGCCAGACGGGACACCCTGGCGGCCATCCAGCGGGAATCGGGGCTGGACAGCCCCCAGGTCCTGAGCTGCCTGGAGGAGATCGGTCAGCTGCTGTTCCGCGCCGCGCACGCCGCCGACGCGTCGGCGTTCGCGCCCGACCGCACGGACGGGGTCACCCGGGCGCCCGCTCCCCTGGGCTCGGCGGCGGGCCGCGACGTGACGGGTTACCACCTGGTCGTGGACGACAAGGTGCTCGACCTGCCCTGGACCGCGCTCCACAACGGCATCCATTTCCTGCTCGAGCAGTCCCCCATCTGCGTGTCCACGCGCAGCTCGCGTCCCGTCGCCGGCGCGGAGGCGCAGCACCAATGGATGCGGCGCTGGGAGGAGGACGCCTTCACAGAGACGGCGCTCGGACCGGCCTCGCTCGGCGAGCTGATCCGGCGCTACCGCCCCGAGGCCTGCGCCGAACCCACCATCCTGTTCCTGGACGGGCAGGGCGGCGCCGCCGACAGCGTCCACGGCCTGCGCGAACGCGACATGGTCCACGGTGCGCTCGAGGCGCGCGGCGACGGGCAACGCCTGGCGCGACTGGCAGCACCCTCCGGCGCCTTGACCCCGGCCGCCCTGGCCACGACCGCGCACGGCTACCAGGCCTTCCACTTCTCGGGCGCGACGGCCGTCGCGCCGGTCGCACCCGGCCAGGCGGCCGGCGTGCTGGACCTGGACATCCTCTCGCCGCCGGCGTGGTCCGTCCGGGAAGATCCCACCGAGTTCGAGGTGGTGGGCGTGGATCCGGTCACCTCGCTGCTGGACCAGATCAACGAGAAGGCCGACGCCGGCCGACTGGCGCCCTGGTCGCGGCCGGTCGTCTCGCAGGCCGTGGCCGAGGCCGCGCCCTGCTGGCAACTGGAGGACGGACCCGTACGGCCCGAGGATCTCGCCCACAAGCACGCCGCACCGCCGCTGGTCTTCTCCAACAGCTACCTCAGCCTGCAATCGCTCGGCGCCCGCTTCCTCGCGGCCGGGACCTCGGTTTTCGTCGGCCCCCAGCTCGCTCTGGCGCCGGAGCGGGCGAGCGAGTTCGCCGCCGAGTTCTACCATGCCCTGGCTCTGGGCACACCCGCCGCCGAGTCCCTGCGCCAGGCCGCCCTGGCCTGCCGCCGTCGCTGGGGCGCGCACCATCCGGCCTGGCTCGGCTACGGGATCATGGGCAGCGGCACCCTGGCCCTGCAATACCTCTAGCCGACCACCGCACGCGAAACGCAACAATTGCGGCGGGATTGCGTTCTGTGTTGTATTCTCCACCGACAGACGGTTGCCATCGCGAACAGGCTCAATCCAGAGCGAACAGGATAACATGGGTCTGCTGGAGTCCAGCCCGAAGAACGGCGGGAGCGCGCGACGACACGCCCGTACCCGCTGGATGCATCTGTTCGCCGCCCTCTGCACGCTCGGGCTGTGCCTCTTCGCCGCCGTGGACGCCGGCAAGATGCGGCCCAACGACGGCACGGTATGGCTGCTGGGACGTCCCGAGGTCACGGTCCTCGAGGTCCCGCCGCGCAGCGACGGCACGCTGAGCCGCCTCGAACCGGGCGACGTCATCCTCGGCATCGGCAACACGATGATCGAATCGCCCCAGGATGCCGCCAACATCCTCGGCCGGCAACGGACCGGCACCACCATCCAGTACCTGGTGAAACGCGGCGAGGAGATCCGCAGCCTGCCGGTCTCCCTGGCCGGATTCCGCACGGCCGGCCGTTTCTACGCCTATTACGGCGTCCTCGCCCTGGCCTACTGGGTCATCGGCCTGCTGGTCTTCATGCGGGGCAGCGAGCAGCAGGCCGCCCGGCTGTTCTTCCGCATGTGCCTGCTGTTCGCCATCTTCTTCATGACCAACCTGGACCGCTCCAGCTACTTCTGGGGCGATATCATCACCCAGAACGCGGGCGCCATGGCGCGGTTCTTCCTGCCGGCGATCTTCCTGCACTTCTTCCTGGTCTTCCCCGAGAAGCGGATCTACCTGACGCGTTTCCCGTGGCTCGAACCGACGCTCTACCTGCTGCCGCTGGTCTTCTACATACAGTTCACGATCGACCAGTTCTTCGGCTCCCACGCGCCCCGCATCTACAACACGCGCTGGCTGATCCTCGGCACCTACTTCTCCGCGGGTGTGCTCGCCCTCATCCAGAGCTACCTTCGCTTCCGCGACCCCCTCCAGCGCCAGCGCATCCGCATCCTGACCATCGGCACCCTCTCCGGCGTCTTGCCGTTCCTGGCCTTCACGGTCCTGCCCGGCGGGCACGTCGGCGACAACATCGCGTTTCTGGGCACCGTGCCGATGATCGCCGTGCCTCTCTCCTTCGGCTACAGCATCGCCCGCTACCAGGTGATGAAGATCGAGGTCCTGCTCAAGCGCAGCCTCGTCTACACCATGCTGACCACGGGCGTCTACATCCTCTACGTCGGGCTGCTGCTCGGCCTGGGGGCGCTGTTGCTGCGGCTCAGCGGCCAGACCAGCCAGTTCGCCGCGGTCACGGCCACGCTGGCCGCCGCCGCCGTGTTGTGGCCGGCGCGGCTGCAGGTCCAGGGCAGCCTGGACCGCCGGTTCTTCCGCAGCCGGCAGAACCTGGCCGGCGCGCTGCAGGAATTCAGCCAGGAGATCACGCAGATCATCCAGCAGGAGGAACTGATCGAAAGGATCGGCGGCCGGCTCTGCATCTTGCTCGACATCCCCAAGCTGGCCGTCTACAGGCCGGCGGTGGTCAGCGAGGTGATGGTCTGGCGCCTCGCCGGCGCCGCCCGGTCCGTCAGTTACGCCGACGCGTCAGGCGCGGACGATCGCACTCCCCCCTGTCCGGAGGAGTTCCAGCTGACCGCCACGGCGAAGCGGCTCGAGCAATTCAACGAGCCGTACTGGATCGAACGGCGCGGCGCGTCGCTGGGCATGCGCGCCGCCGCCACCCGCGAACAGGCCGAATTGCTGCAGAGGCTGCAGGAGCGCGATGCGCTGGCCGACGCCGGCATGGCCCTGCTGGTGCCGATGCTCGTCCACGGCCGACTGGTGGGCATCATCGCCCTGCCGCCGAAACGCGGCGGCGACGAGTTCCAGCTCCAGGACCTGGAACTGCTGAGCATGGTCGCCGGACAGGTCGCGCTGCAGATGGAAAACACGCGCCTCTACGAGGAAGAACTGAAGAAGCAGAAGCTGGAGGAACAGCTCGGTCTCGCGCGCACCATCCAGAGCCGCCTGCTGCCCAGGCAGATCCCCGAGATCCCCGGCCTCGACCTGGCCGCCTGCAACATCACCAGCGCCGAGGTCAGCGGCGACTACTACGACCTGATCAAGCGCCAGGACGGACGTCTGGTGATCATCATCAGCGACGTCAGCGGCAAGGGCGTTCCGGCGAGCCTGCTGGCGTCGAGCCTGCAGGCGTCGATGCGGGCGCACTGCCAGACCTCCTGTTCACCGGGCGAGATTCTCGAACGGGTCAACCTGTACCTCCACGAGAGCACCGATCCGTCCCACTTCGCTACGCTGTTTCTGGCCATCTTCGATCCGCAGACCAACACGCTCTGCTACAGCTCGGGAGGCCACAACTCCCCGGTCCTGCGTCGCACCGACGGCAGCATCGAGCTGCTGGAGAAGGGCGGCCTGCCCCTGGGCGCCTTCGATTTCGGCACCTACGAGGAAGAGTCCGTCACGCTCGCCCCGGGCGACACCCTGTTCATGTACACGGACGGCTTGACCGAGACACGCAACGGCGCCGAGGAGGAATTCGGCGAGGAACGCGTGGAACGCCTGCTGGGAAACAGTCACGAGCTTCCCGCCGCGCGCCTGCTGGACGTCATGCACGATGAATTGCGTTTGTTCAGCGGCAGGGCCGTCGCCGACGACGACGTGACCCTGGTCGCCTTGAAGGTACAGCAGTCGGCGCAGAGCAACCTTACAGGTCCGGTTGCGTACGAAGGAAGCGGCTGAACGCCGCGCCAGAAGAGGAGTTTCGACACATGAAGACATCCGTGGCAGCGATCATGTCTGTCCTGGTGGTGCTGGCATTGGCCTTGCTGTTCCTGGGCGGCCCCGACCGGGAGTTCACCACGTCGTCCAGCGAGGCATATCGGCTCTACGAGCAGGGCGTCGACCAGCTCTACTCGGTGCAGCGGCCGCAGGCCGTCGCCTCGTTCACCGAGGCCGTGGAGCTGGACCCGGACTTCGCCATGGCCTGGGCCATGCTCGGCAACGCGCAGGCGACCATCTTGCCGGACGAGGTCGAGCGGATCGCCGCGATCGCCGACAGCCTGGCCGGCAGGCTCCCCAACGACCTGGAACGCGCCAAGGTGCAGCTAGTCGTCTCCGGCCTCAAGGGACCGGGCGGCCACGACGGCGATTCGTTGATCGCCTTCATCCTGGCCGAACAGCCGGACGACCTGCTGGCCAACATCGCCAAGGCCACCACGCTCTTCTTCAAACGCGACGACTCGGCGGCAGACGCCTTCCACCACGTCCTGGAGATCGAGCCCAACCACGCCATGGCCTACAACATGCTCGGCTATCTCGAGGCCAACCGGGGCAACTACGACGCCGCCCTGGAGAACCTGCGCAAGTACGCCTTCATGGCGCCCGACCTGGCGAATCCCCACGACTCGCTCGGCGAGGTGCTGTCCTGGATGGGCCGCTACGCAGAGGCCGAGAAGGAATTCCTCACCGCGCTGAAGCTGCAGCCGGATTTCCACTACTCCCTGGTCAACCTGGGCGAGGTCTACATGCACCGAGGCCAGCTCGTCAAGGGGCTGGAGATCCTCGAGGGCGTGCGCGAGCAGGTGGCGGGCACGCGACTCGAACGGGACATCGACGAGTTCCTGATCCGCACCTATTACGAGTTCGACCTGTCCGACGCCTCGCTGGCCGCCATCGACGCCTACGTGGAGCGCACGCCGGACACCACGTCGGCCCAGTACTTCAAGGCGATCGCTGCCTTCATGCGCGGCGACGAGGAGGCCTGCCAGGAACACCTGGACGCGTTCCGCGCGAAACTCGGCGAGAACAGCGATCCGGAGAACGAGGAAGTCCAGCGGTATCTGCAGAGGATGGAGCACCAGTTCGCGGCCATCGCCGCCAGCGCACGGGGAGACCACGAGACCGCCGCCGCCGAATGGGGCGCCATGCTGGCGCTGATCGAGAGGGCCGCTCCCCACGAGCTGTGGTTCGTGCTGTGGCGGCAGGGGGAATCCTACCTGGCCAGCGGTCATCCCCGCGAGGCATTGGACAACGCCTTCGCGATCCTCGAGATCAACCCCCGGCTGATCCGCCCGTTGCTGCTGATGGCCCGCGCGGCACTGGACGTCGGCGAACCGGAGATCGCCCGCAAGGCCATCAGGCGGCTCCAGAAGATCATGCCCGAGGCCGATCCCGACCTGCCGGCACAGCAGACCTACCGCCAGTTGCTGAGCGAGATCGCTTCGCCCGCCTCGTCCTGAGCGGCACACCGGCGAGAAAAGGCGGCTCCGCGGGGAGCCGCCTTTTCCGTGCGTGCGACGAGCCGTCTACACCTCGGCGAAGAAGTACCGCTTCAGGCACTGGATGATCTTGTCGTAGGTGTCCGGGTACAGGGCCCAGACGGCGGCCGCCACCGAGCTCAGGAGGCTGTTGCCGTCCTGGGGGGTGAAGCAGAAGCCCGTGATCTCGTGGCCGTCCTCGGACACGTGGATGCCGTTGTAGGGAATCACTGTCTGGTTGAGGATGCGCCCGTAGAAGCCGTGGTCGCGGCCGAAGGAGAAGATGGAGTTGGCCGTCTTCTTGTGGGTCATCGCGATGCGGTCGTTGCGCTCGCAACGCTTGATGAGCTCCTCGAGGGTGACCTTCTTCCGCACCTTCAGGTGGAACTGCAGGGCGTGCATGAAGTTGGTGTTCAGCTTGATCGCCGACGAGAAGAGCTTCAGATCGTAGCCCAGGGTGTTGAACAGGTGCCAGGCGTCGCGTGCGTGGTGCGTCCCGAAACGCGCATCCTTGTGGGGGCCGACCTCGGGGCTGGGCACGAACTTGGCGTCCTGGCTGATGTCGTTGCTGCGGCGGATGCAGACGAAACGCCCTTCCACGAGATTATCCGGATCATCCTCCTCGATGCCCAGGGTCTTGATGATCAGGGACAGGTTGTGCGTGTTGCAGCTGACCACCTGGATGTACTTGTCCACCTTGTGATCCAGTATCTCGTCGTTGATCCCTCGCGCGTATTGCTTGCCGAAGCCGAACTCGCTGCCCTGGGCGATGAAGACGTCGGTGTTCTCCTCGTAGGACTTGTACCAGCGCTCCTTCATCTCGTTGCCCATGGGCGTGCAATCGATGACGACCCGTGACGCTTCCAGGGCTTCCTCGGAGGTCAGATCGACGTTGATGCCCAGTTCCTTGAAGCCTGCTATCCGGTCCTTGTTGGCCACGATCCTGGCGCCCCGCTTGATGAGGGCCTCCACCTTGCTGCGGTCGGTCAGCAGCGGCGTGTTCTTGTGGAAGAGCACGTCGTCCAGTCCCAGCTGATCCTTGAAATGGCAGAGGAGCCCGATCAGTGGCTCGCCTATGGTGCCTGTCCCCACAACGAGGACGTTCTTCGTACCGCGCATGGATCCTCCCGAAGAGTTTTTCAGTACTGGAACGCTGCCGCTAACGGTCGGCGTCGGGGCAGCGGCCGGCGCCAGCCCGGCTCATCCCGCCGCGCATCGCGACGGCATGAACGTTTCGGGCCGAGCCATGCTAGCACGCGGCCTCGAGGCGCGCCAACCTCAATTGGGAAACGCTTCACTCGTGGGGCATGCGCTCTCGTGCGCTGACGAAGAACTTCTGGGCGGGGTAGTGGTTGAGGTTGCTGACGCGGCTGGTGTAGATGCAGGCCACGTCCTTGATCTGCTCGCCGAAGCGCGAGGACGCCCTGCCTTCCCGGAAGATCGAGCCCCAGACCGGGCTGTAGGCGGCCGCGATGCGCTTCTGCAGATGGGCGCGCCGGCCGAGACCGGACTTGAAGTGGTCCAGCAGGACTCCGGCCGCCTCGGGATCGTGATCGGGCACGGACAGCAGGTGGTCGCGCTCGAGCGTCAGATCCTCCAGGGCGGCTTCGACGGTCTCGAGTTCGCGAATGCTGTCGCGCACGGGCAGGGTGGCCAGGATCTCCTCCTCCACCTCGGGCACGATCATGGCCGTGCGCCAGCCCACGGACTTCTTGCTGCGCAGGATGTCCCCGTAGGTGTGGTCGCCGAAGTACAGGATGCTGTCGCCGATGGCGCCCAGTTTCGACTCGAGGAAGAAGGCATCGCCGCCCGTGTAGCACTGTCCCGGCTGGTGGTCGAGCCCGGGCACGCTGGACGGGGGCACGGCGCGCCCCTTCCCCTGCTGGAGGAAGAAGCCGGGTTTGTGCGACGTGCAGATGATCAGGTCGAAGAGGTCGGTCCAGGACGCGCCGCCGTTGCTCAGGATGTAGCTCATCACCGCACCCGTGTAGTCGGGCTCCGAATTGGTCAGCAGGAAGAGCTTCTTGCCCGCCTCGCGGAACTTGGTCAGCGTCACCTCGAGCAGCGAGTCCTTGACGAAGAAGCGCGGCAGGTCGGACATGATCTGGCGCTTGAGCGAGCCGTCGCGGTGGATGGTGTCGATGGCGTCGCGGATGTCCTCGAAGAGCACCTTGTAGCTGGTCTTGATCGTACCCGGAGACCCGTCCTTCAGGGCCACCAGGGCCGTGTAGAGGGAGCCTTCGGGTAGGTCGAAGAGGGTGTCCACGACCCGGTAGCGGTTGGTGCTGAGGCGGATGCGCCCGCGCTTGTACGCCGCGCGGCGATCCTCGCGAGAAAGCAGTTCGCCCCCGTGCCGCACGCGGGCCACGTACCCGTTGGCGTCCATCTTGATGATGTTGCCGAGGCGCTTGTCGACGATCAGTCCCCTGACGATCGCGGAACGATCGTAGGGCGTGTCGCGGATCAGCTTCGGATAGCCCTTGGTCGAAACCAGCAGATCGATCGCCATCTCGAAGCAGAGCTGCTCGAACACGTGGTGGTCGTAGAGGGCCAGGGTATGATCCATGTCGAAACCGATCGCCGCGATGGATTCCATGCGCAGGTTGCGGTTGGCGTAGACCTGCTTGTGCGCCGGGAGCACGGCGCCGGGCAGATCGGGCAGTCGCTTGTCGGTCAGCAGATGTCGCAAAGGCATTCCTCGAATCGAAACGGTAACGGCCGGACGCGGCGTCACGAGGGCATCAACACGGTGTTCTTCCCGGGCAGCAGCTCGCTCACCCAGTCCGAAGCGCCGCGGAAGCCGGGATACTCGGGGAACAGGGTCTCGGCCTTGGCGCGCCAGCTCTTGGCGTTGTCGATGAAACCCAGTTCCTCCAGGGTCCGGCACCCCCTCACCCAGGCCGACAGGTTGCTGTCGTCGGTCGTGACGGCGCGCAGGTAGAAACCCATCGCCCGACGCCCCTCGCCGCGTGCGCGGGCGCAGTCGGCCTTGCCCAGCCAGGCGTGGGAATAGAGGGGCGACAGGGACAGCGCCTTGTCGAACCTCTCCTCGGCGGCGTCGCAGTCCCCGCCGGCCAGGGTCAGCAGCCCAAGATATCTCAGCGGGTAGAGGTATCGCCACTTGTCGGACGTCTCGGACGCGTCCGGCGCGGAGGCCAGGCAGTCCTCGAGATCGCGTCCGGCGCGCTTCTTCAGGCTGGCGGCGCTGACCACCGTCAGCTCCTTCTTCGCGGCGGATGTCAGCTGCGCGATCACGGCCACGGCGCGCCGGTACCTTAGATACAGGTCGTCGTGCCAAAGATCAAGGGCCTGTTGGACGACCAGCAGCGCGCCGGCGGTATCCCCCCTGGCCAGGCGGCACGCGCCGAGCAGGCCGGCCAGTTCCGGTCCGTACCCCAGCTCCCGGGAGATCGCGCCGTCCATGCCTACGACATTGTCCCAGGCGCGGGTCAGACGCTTCTCCGTCTTGCGGAGACCGGCGACGGGCAGGACCTCGTCCTCGAGCATAACGAGCGTCTCGGCGGCCAGGCAATAGGCGAAATAGGGTTCGTAGGGATATTCGCGGGTGGCATCCCGCAGCAGGCGACGGTTCCTCTCGACCCGGCTCCTGACACGCGCGGTGTCGCCGCCGTCGTGAAGCACCGCCAGCGGGCTGGGCGCGATCGTCAGGGCTCGCGCGGTGGCCCAGTTCTCCAGGGCGATCTCGATGGTCTCGTGGACGGGATAGCAATACCGAACGTACGGATGGTTGCGGAACAGACGCACCTGCAGGTCGGCTTCCCCGCCGCGCGTCGCATCGTTGCCCAGGAGCGAGACTCGGTACCCGGCCGCCAGCGGTTCGGCCATCAGCTTCTGCAGTTCCACCGGCCTCACCGGCTGCAGGCGCTCGTCCGCATCCAGCACGAGTATCCAGTCGCAACGCGCCTCGGACAGCACGGCGTTGCGCGCCGCGGCGAAATCGTCCTCCCAGGGCACGTCGATCACGCGGGCGCCGTACCCCTCCGCGATCAGCCGCGTGTTGTCGCTCGATCCCGTGTCGCCCACGACGATCTCGTCCACGACAGCCAGGGCGGACTTGATGGCCTGGCCGATCGTGGCTTCCTCGTCCTTGACGATCATGCACAGTGCGAGAGTTTTTCTTTTCATACGTGGTCTATTCCGGCGTTCGCAGTGGTACGTCCGGCCCCATCCAAACGCGGCTCGTGCTCGTTCCATCATGATATCGGCCCCTGCGCCGGTGAGTTTAGCCGCGTATGCTCCGACAGGTCTCTATTGCCAAGAACGGGTCCTTTCCCCATCATGGACGAAGGACGGGACACGGCCCGTGTCCCGATCATGAAGCTTCGCTACGCCGCCAACCGCCGGGGGATGCAGCCTCGATGAGCCACGACAGGAATCCCTTCGCCCGACCGTCGGACCGGCTCGCGCCGGCAGAGCTCCACGGGCAGGACCGGATCCCCGCCTATGCCTTGCTGGACAATATCCGCAGCGTGGGGAACGTCGGCTCGATCTTCAGGACGGCGGACGCGGTCAACCTGGGCGGCCTGTACCTCTGCGGCATGACCGGCACGCCGCCGCGCCCCGACATGGAGAAGACGGCACTCGGCGCGACCGAGACCGTGCCCTGGGACTACTGGCGGCAACCCGGGGACATCCTGGCGGAACTGCACGCACGGGGCGTGCAGGTGGTGGCCCTGGAGCAGACGCCCGGGGCCATACCCTACGACGGTTTCGCCTACACCTTTCCGGTGTGCTTCGTGGTGGGACACGAGGTGGACGGCGTCTCGCCGTCGGCGCTCGCCCTGGCCGACGCGACCGTGGAGATATCCATGTCCGGCGCCAAGAAGTCGCTCAACGTGGCTGTCGGCTTCGGACTGATGGCCTTCGAGATACGGAGGCAGTGGCTGCGCACGCGGGAGGCCGGGTCGTGAAGTACATCTCGCCCTGGCAGTGGGGGCCCTACCGCGGCGCCGTCGCCGGGATCCGCGCACTGCTCGGTGCGGTCGGGGCCTCCGAGACGGGCTTCATCAGGCATCTGGTCGACGACAACAACCGCCGCGTCAAGAGGCACCTGGCTCGCCACGGCGCCGGGACGGTGCTGCTGATCCTGCCCCGGTGCGTCAAACGGAAATGCTGCGAGCTGGATCCCGCCGGGTCCCTGGCGGGCTGCATCGACTGCCGGGACTGCGCCCTGGGCGACCTCGCGCGCATCGCCGCCGCGTACGACGTGAGGGCGCTGGTGGCCTACCGCAGCCACATCGCCTACGCGATGGCCAGGCGCGAGCAACCGGAGCTGATCATCGCCACCGCCTGCGAGGACCGCCTGGTGAAGGCCCTGCGCAGCGTGCCCGAGATACCGGCGCTGCTCGCGCCGTTGACCGGCATGGAGCGCATGTGCGTCGGGGCGATCTTCGAGCCGACCTGGTTCGAGGAGCAGATCGCCCTGGCCGTCGGCTCGGCTGGGGGTGAGAGACGTGTTTCGTGCGCGCACACTGGGCCGTAGGCTCCTCGGCCCATACTTCGACTACGTGCTCTTCACCAGGCCACAGCAGTGGCCGATCCTGACGGTGCAGTTCGCGGTGGGCATCCTCTGCGCCCCCGATTTCCACCAGCTGATCATGCAGCAATCGGTGCGGCGTCTGCTCTTGCCCGGTCCCGGTCTCTGGATGCAGGGCGCCGTGGTCTCCTGGCTGGCCTGGGTGGTCTGCCTGAACGGCGGCACCCTGGCCTACAACAGCGCCTGGGATCGCGACACCGAGGACATCGCCTACCTGAAGGCGCCGCCCGCGCCGCCGCCCGGACTGGCCCCCGCCTCGCTGTGGCTGATGGCGCTCGGCGTTCTCCTGGCGGTAATCGTGGATGCGCGGTACGCCGTCCTGGTGGCCGGCTGCGTGCTGCTCTCCGTCCTCTACTCGCGCCCGCGGCCACGGCTCAAGGGCGTGCCCGGCCTGGACATCCTGATCAACATGATCGGCTACGGGGGCGGCACCACGCTGGCGGGGCTGCTGGTCGGCCAGGCGTTGGTCTACGCCGACCCCTCCCCGCCGGACCGGTCCGGCTGGCTGCTGGTGGCCGGTTTCAGCCTGCTCTTCGGTTCCTTCTATCCCCTGACGCAGCTCTACCAGCTCCGTGCGGACCGGGCCCGCGGCGACAAAACGCTCACTTCGGCGCTGGGCGTGCGCCGTTCGCTCGACCTGTCGCTCCTGCTGGGCGCCGCAGCGGCCTTCTGCCTGCTGGCCGCCAGCGTCGACTGGGACGCGCCGCTCGTTCCGCTCGTCCTGGTCCTGTCTTACTGGATGGGTCTGCTGGTCATCTGGAGGATCCGCGGCCCCGGGATGTCGGCCGCGCAGCACGAGAGCTGGATGTATCTGGCCCTGGTGATCTGGGCCCTGATCGACGTGATGATTCTCAGTACGCGTTACCTGGACCGTTTCATCTACCGCATCCCCGGCCAGATCTGATCTCGCGAACCCGGATCATCCACGGAGAAGCGGGTCGGGTCAGACGTGAGCGCGCCAGCGGCTGTCGATGACGCCCCCCACCTTGATTCCCAGGGCCTCGCATTCCCCCAGCACGCGGTCGATGAGACGGGCCTTGCGGGCCAGGGGGAGGAACGCGCTCTTGAAACCGTCGAGGATGATCTTGGTGATCTGCTCCTCGGTCAGGTCGTAGTGGGTCACGGCCAGTTCCAGCTCGTGCGTCATGTCGGTGCCGGAGACCAGGCGGTTGTCGGTGTTGATGGTGACGCGCAGGCCGTTGTCGAAGAAGTGCCGTATGGGGTGCGCGTCCCAGTCGGAGATGGCGCGCGTCTGCATGTTGCTGGCCAGGCAGACCTCCAGCGCGATGCGCCGGTCGTTGACCCACTGCATCAGGTCTGGATCCTCGGCGAGGTGCGTGCCGTGGCCGATGCGGTTGGCGCCGCAGTAGTGGACGGCCTGGTGGATCGATGCGGGGCCGAACGCCTCGCCGGCGTGCACGGTGACGGGCAGGTTGTGGTTGAGCACCGTGTAGAAGGCCTGCAGGTGGTCCTTGGCCGGGAAGTCCTTCTCGGCGCCGGCCAGATCGAAGGCCACCACGCCGCGCCCCTTCCAGCGCACGGCCAGCTCCGCCAGCTCGAGCGACGACCCGGGCGAGATGTGGCGGATGCCGCAGATGATCTGGCCGCTGATGATGCCGTAACGGCGATGGGCACGGTCGAGGCCGGCCTGGACGGCGGCCACGACCTCATCGAGCGTCAAGCCCTTGTCGGTGTGCAACATGGGCGAATACCGGACCTCGAGGTACCGCACGTTCTCGCGGTGGGCATCCTCCGCCAGCTCGCAGGAGATGCGCTCTATGTCGTCGCGCCGCTGCATCAGCTGCAGGGTGATCTCGAAGATCTTGAGGTAGTCCTCGAGGCTCTCGCACTGCTCGCCCACCTGGCAGACCGCGCGGACGTCGTCGTCGTTCCGGAAGTCGAAGGGCAGCCCGTAACGCGCGGAGAGCTCGCGCACGGTGGCGGGGCGAAGCGAGCCGTCGAGGTGGACATGGAGATCGGTCTTGGGCAGGGCACGCAGCAGATCCACGCTGGGTTTCTGCAGGGAATTCGCGGGCATCGGGCCTCCGGTCGCGGGAATTCCGGACATGATGCAATCCTGGGCCGAACTCCGCCAGGGCGGGCCGGCCCAGGATGATAATAGCCGATGCGGGCGAGGGTGCCAACCTGATGGCGACTCGATCACCAAGCTGGGTACACCGGCCGCTTCGCAGTCGCGAGTCGAGCTGCGGAAGACCGCACCGACATTTGCTGTCAGGCATTTCGCCTTTCAACGCATAATGATACCCCTACTCACGATCAAGAGCAAGCCCGTTTCAGGATGGGGAGCCGGGAAGACCAGTGGACAAGCCCATCCTGAAGCTGTATATTCCATGCGCGTTTATAGATCCGACCCCGTGAAAGGAGCGCGCGTATGCGTTCGGTCCTCTCTGCATCCGGATTCCCCGCCGGACTCACATCGACGTGCCTGCTGGTCCTGATGCTGGGAGCCTGCGGCGCCACCGCTCAGCAGATCGGCTCGCTGACCAGCGTCGAGGAAGAAACCGAGACCGATACCGGTCGCACGCGCCACCCCTACGTGTTGGCCGTCTCCGGCTCGTACGTGAACCTGATGCCGATCAACATCCTCAAGGAGGAGATCTACGACATCAACGATCTGACCAGGGGCGGCCGGGGCGTCAGCGCCGACCTGCGCCTGTACATCCTCGACGGATTGGCCATCTCGGTGGGCGGCATGCGCAGCGGCTTCCAGCTGGTGGACGACAAGCCCGACGAGATGGCGACGATCAACAGCCGCTTCGAGGGCGACTCCATCACGCCGGACAACTTCCTGCGCCTGGACGGTCTCTTCTTCAACCTGACCGCGTACGTCGGGAACAGGCTCATGCCCGATTCCAGGTTCAATCCCTATCTGCGCGGCGGGGTTCTCTACTTCGACTGGGCCCTGGAGGAGGACGGACGCGGCAGCGATCCCATCATGTACCAGGACGAGGTCATCGAGGGCAAGGACTTCGGCGGCGGGTTGGGCATCGGCACCGAGTACAGACTCGCCCGCAAGGCCAATCTCGACTTCCAGGTCTTCTGGGGATACGTGATGACCAGCGATGAGATCAAGTTCGAAGGGCTGCAGTCCCCCGTCAACGGCAGCTACTACTGGACCAACACCCACTTCTGGAACATGTCGCTGGGACTGGTGATCGGTCTGTAGCCCCGCCGCGGAACCGCGATGAAAGAGGGCGACTCGCCGGAGTCGCCCTTTTCCTTCGCCGCCGGGCCCGGTCAGGTGCCGGCCGAGTAGTCGTCGGCGTAGAGGATCTGCTCCTCGGTGAGCACGTCCATGGACAGGCCCATTGTCTCCAGCTTGATGCCGGCGATGCGCTGGTCCTGCGCCGCGGGGATGTCGTGCACGTCTATCGTCAGGTCCTCGCCCTCGCGCGCCAGGCGCACCATCGAGAGGAACTGGTTGGCGAACGACATGTCCATCACCTCGGAGGGGTGGCCCTCGGCGGCGGCCAGGTTCACCAGGCGGCCCTGGGCCAGCAGGTAGATGCGCCGGCCGTCGGCCATGACGTACTCCTCGCAATTGGGGCGGATCTCGCGCTTCGCGACGGCCAGCGCCTCGAGGTCGTCGATGTTGATCTCGCAGTCGTAGTGGCCCGTGTTGCAGATGATGGCGCCGTCGCGCATGGTCTCGAAGTGGCGCCTGACGATCACGTCCTTCATGCCGGTGGCGGTGATGAAGATGTCGCCGACGCGGGCGGCCTCGTCCATGGGCAGCACCACGTGGCCCTCGAGCGTGGCCTTCAGGGCGGCGGTGGCCTTCACCTCGGTGGCGATGACGTTGGCGCCCAGGCCGGCGGCGCGCATGGCGCATCCCTTGCCGCAGTGGCCGTAGCCGGCGACCACGAAGTTCTTGCCCGCCAGCAGCACGCTCGTGGCGCGGATGATGCCGTCGATGCTCGACTGGCCGGTGCCGTACACGTTGTCGAAATCCCACTTGGTCTCGGCGTCGTTCACCGCGATGACCGGGTACTTCAGGGCGCCGTCGCGGGCCATGGCGCGCAGGCGATGGATGCCGGTGGTGGTCTCCTCGGTGCCGCCGATGATGCCCGCGATCCGGTCCGGGTGCCGGTTGTGCACGGAGAAGATCAGGTCGGCGCCGTCGTCCAGGGTCAGCGTGGGCCCGAAGTCCAGGGTGCGGTCGATGCACCAGTAGAACGCGTCGGTGTCCATGCCGTGCCACGCGTAGATGGAGGTGCCGGTGGCGGCCAGGGCGGCGGCCACGTCGTCCTGGGTCGACAGGGGGTTGCAGCCGCTCCAGCAGATGTCGGCGCCGGCGGCGGCCAGCGTCTCGATCAGCACCGCCGTCTCCTTGGTGACGTGCAGGCAGCCGGCGATCTTCATGCCCTGCAGCGAATGCGCCGCGGCGTGTTCCTCGCGCAAGACCATCAGCACCGGCATGCGGGACTCGGCCCAGTCGATCTTCATGCGGCCCTGGTCGGCCAGTTTCAGGTCGGCGACCTTGTAGTTGGTGCCTTCGGCGAGCTTCGTGCTCATCGTTTTCTCCATCCTCGTTCGTGAAAGGGGCCAAGCCCCGGTTACCGACTCGTCTCGTGCTTGACGCCGACCGTCAGGAAGACGTCGGGCCAGTCCTCGTCGCGGCCGCGCAGTCCGGGCGGCAGCTTCTCGCGCGCGGCCGCCAGCCGGGAAAGGCCGCATTCCAGGTAACGCGCGGCCCGCAGCCCGAGCCGCGCGAACAGATCCTCCATCTCGTCGCGGGAGAAGCCCAGCCACTGGTGGGCCAGTTCCTCGCGCAGCCAGACCAGATTGTGCCGGGTGAAGGCCATCACCACGACCTTGCCGCCGGGCTTGACCACGCGGGTCATCTCGCGCAGGGCCCGCTCGGGCCGGGCCACGTGATGCAGGACCATCGAGCAGTAGGCGGCGTCGAAGCGGTCGTCCGCGAAGGGCAGGTCCTGGATGTCGGCCTGCTCGAAGGCGACGTCGTTCAGTCCCTCCCGCTCGCAAAGGCCGCGCGCGCGGGTCAGCATGGCCGCCGAGGCGTCCACCGCGGTGATCCGGGCGCCCGTGGCGGCCAACAGGGGCAGCAACGCCCCGGTGCCGGTGCCGATGTCCACCAGCTCGAGTCCCGGCGGCACCAGCGCGCCCACGGCGCCGGCCTGCACGTCGGGATGGTCGAAGGCGGGACGGATCATGTCCCAGGAGCCGGCGATGTCGGAAAAGAACGCGCCCGACCGCCGGTCGCGCTCGGCCAGCACGCGCTGCAAGACCGCGTCGTCAGCGACCGCGTCGGGTGAGAGCCTGGCGCCCTCGAGCACCACGCGGCGGAACTCGGGACCGCCGGCGAAATCGACGTCGCTCACCAGACCGTACCAGCTCCAGGTCCCTTCCTTGCGATGGATCAGCCAGCCCGCGTCCAGCAGCACCTTCAGGTGCTTCGATACGCCGGGCTGGCTCATGCCCAGGATCTGCACCATCTCCTGTACGTTCAGCTCCGTTCGCGACAGCAGGCGCAGCAGGCGCAGACGGGTCGGATCGCCGACCGCCTTGAAGGTCTCAGCTGGATTCACCGTTCGGTTCACCATGCAGCCACGCCCTGTCATTTCATTAATCACTATATCGCTATTAAGCTATCATATAGCCGCAGGGAAGTCAACACCCCATGTCTCCCCGTTCAAATTAATCATTTTATTGGAGTTACGGACAGCGCCGCGTACCAGACCAGATCGGTGAGCGGCAGGACGGGCAGATCTGGCGCGATACGGGCGAGCGCGTCGCTGATCTGCCCCAGACAGCCGGGGTTGGAGGTCAGCACGAGTTCGGCTCCGGTCTGCGCCAGGAATCCCGCCTTGCGCAGCCCCATGTCTTCGGACAGCTCGGGATGCAGCAGGGCATAGGCGCCGCCGCTGCCGCAGCAGACCTCCGCCTCATCGGGTTCGAGGACTTCCAGACCGGGGATGCGGTGCAGCAGGCCGCGCGGCTCGTCCACGATGCCCCGGCCGTGGCGGGCGTGGCAGGGATCGTGGTAGGCGACGCGCAGCGGTACCTCGCGCAGGGGCGGCAAGGGCATATCGCCCAGATAGACGGTGACGTCCGTGACAGCACCGGCGATGGGTGCGGGATATCCCGACAACTCCAGAGCGCAGCCGGCCGCCTCTACCAGCAGGGCGCCGGCTCCCCCCGCCTCAACAGACAGGGCGGCGACGTTCACCGACTGCTGGGCGTGCGCCCGCTCTGGCCGGCCCGTGTGGGTGGCCAGGGCGCCGCAGCATGTCTGCCGGTCGGGGATGGTCACGTCGATGCCTGATGCCGACAGCAGGTCCAGCAGGCGCCGCTGGGGACCGGGAAGCAGCTCGCGACTGGCGCAGCCGGCGAAGAAGGCTACCGCTCGTCCGGTGGCCGGCAGTCTTCGCGGCTGCGCAGCGGCGGGCGTACGCAGCCCTGTCAACCGGTCCAGCAAACCGATCAACGCCGCGTCCCGCGCAGGCGCGGCGGGCAGCGCGCCGAGCAGACGCGCCGCGCGCGACAGCGGGCCC
>JAHIYU010000179.1 GCA_018814885.1 bacterium
AAGGAACACTCTTCCGGGGCGCGGGATGCCGCATCGCGGACGACCATCTCGGCTATGCGCTTTGTGGCGCCCATTATGGATGCGGGGTTTACCGCCTTGTCGGTAGAGATGTTGACGAAGCTTTCGACGTTGAACTCAAGTGCCATGGAGGCAAGGACCTTTGTCCCTCCGACGTTGTTGAGAACCGCCTGGTCGGGGGCTACGACCCGGCCTACTGGTGCGGGCGCTACGGCTTCCGCGACTGCGACCTGCCCGCCCTGTTGCGCCGGCCCCTGCCCGAAGACGACCGCTACGATCCCCTCGCGGTGCCCGACGCCGATCTCGAAGCGCTCTTCGACTACGGCTGCACGGTGCTCAACCGCGACTATGCCCTCTACGGCATCCTGCTGGCCAACGGCCGCCTCGGCGACCTGCTCGGCCTGGAGACCTTCTCGCCCTTCTGCGACCGCCGCGTCGCCGACCACATCCTCTCGCTGGCGACCGAGCTGCGCTGCCCCGGCGTGCCGGATCGTCCCGGCGCGTTCACCTTCAAGGCCCTGCACCGCCAACTGGCCTATGAGCTGCTGGAGCCCGACATCGTCGACCGCCCCAAGCAGGGCGGCGCCGTCAACCCCCTGATCCACCTGCTCGACGAGACGCGGCTGGACCGGGTGCGCCGCGCCCTGCACGGCTCCGCCTTCCTGGACGACCTGTGCCGGCGCGAAGCGGTCGCCGGCCTCTTCGCCGACGTGCCTCACAACGCCACGCGCATCCTGCAGCTGGTGGCCCTGGATCTCTGGCACCACCTGTTCATCGAGCGCGCCGCTCCCGATCCCCCCGATTTCACGCTCACGGAGTTCCTGGACGCGCGGGCCGGGTAACAAACTCCCCGTCGCGCCGTATCGACCGGGCGCATCCATCCGCCCGGAGGCACCGGCATGGCGACCAGCAACACGTTCCTCTTCCTGGCCATCCTCAGCGTGGCGTGGGGCGTGGCGACGTCACTCAGGATCACGGCGTGGCTGCAGAAGCGCGGCGTGAAGATCAACTACGTTTTCATCCGGATGATGATCATCAGGTACGTGCATCAGTACAGGGAGATGAGCCGCACCGAGTTCGGGCACGCGGGGCCGCTCTTCTACAACTATGTCATCGCCATGAACATCGCGCTCGTCTGCGCCGTCATCGGCCTGGCGCTGCGGTAGAGAGCTCTCGACTCCCGGCTTCCGGTACCGTATCATCGGTATGCCCTCGCCCGGGATCAGGGGGTTCATCGTGATGATCCACTCTCGTATCCCGGCACTGGTTTTTTCGATTGCCGGCGCGCTCGCGGCCAGAGCCTGCGGGCAGCCCTCCGCTGATCACGACGCCATCGGCATCTACTTCACCATCGCGGATCATTGTACTTGCGCGGATATGGCAGCCTTCTTTCAGGACCCGGCATATCTCGTCATCACCAGCCCCACGCGTCCCGTCGCCTCCTTCGCTTGCCGGCTCCGCGTAGAGCCCGCCAGTGGGTATTTCGGGAGTTGGACGGCGGACGCGGCCTGGTTCAACGCGGCCGTGCCGCCCGTTTTCGATTGCTCGCCCGTCGGGGATCCGATAACGGGGGACGACATCGTTCTGGCAAGCATCAACTTCCTCGTCGTGAACGATACCATCGCGCACCTCTTCTACATCGACCCGCCCGAGGGGGAGGACGAGGTCGCGTACACCGATCCCGACGGGGAACCGACGGCCCTGACCCGGTATTCCGGGCTCTATCCGGGGAATGCGGACGCGATCGTGAATCCGCACCCGGGGTGCTGGTGCTATATCGCCAACGAGCCTCTGAGCTGGAGTTCCATCAAGACCCTCTACAGGTGACCGCCTCATACGCAATGCGAAGCCCCGGCGTCGCTCGTCGCCGGGGCTTCTCGCTCGTGCGGTTTGCTGGGAATGGCTGGCTAACGCACGAGTGTCATCCTGCGGGTCTGCACGGCGCCGCGCGTGACAGCGCGCGCCAGGTAGACGCCGGAAGCGAGGGGGGTGCCGCGCACGTCGCGTCCGTCCCAGGCGAAGGCGTGGTCGCCGGCCGGGAAGACGCCGTCGGCCAGCAGGGCCACGCGGGCGCCGGAGAGGTCGTAGACCGCCAGGGCGACGCGGGCGGGCGCGTCCAGCGCGAAGACCACGGTGGTGCGCGGGTTGAACGGGTTGGGATGGCTGCTCAGGCGCAGGCACACGCGGGCAGGCGCGTTGCCGCCGGCGGTGGACCGGTCCAGGGCCGAGGCCGCCTCCACGAAATGCGAAACGAACCAGGGCCCGGCCGTCTCGTTGGCCAGGGTGTTGGGATGCGAGTCGACGTCGTAGTGGCTGCGTTCGTATTCGTAGCGCAGCATGTTGCGGGTCGCGCTGCCGTCGTCGGCCTGGGCCAGCTCGTTGAACAGGTCGATGCACACCACGTTGTCGTGGCCGGCGAGGTAGGCGTCCGAAGCGAGCCAGTCGGCGAAGTCGCGGGCGCGGTCGGCCTCGGCGGCGCTGGTCGACAGGCGGTGCCGCGGCGGTTGCGACATGACGACGAACACCTTGTCGGGGTACTGGTCGAAGACGTCGCGCATCTGCAGGTACAACTGCTTGCGCTCCTCCAGCTCGGTGTCGGTCTCGATGTTCGAGGCCGGGTAGCACGACTTGAAGCCGATGACCTGGTGATTGGCGAGTATCTGGTCGCGGGCGCCGTTGGCGGTGGTCCAGAGGGCGAGCAGCCCGTCCGGATCGGTGTTGTCGCCGGGGATGCCGTACGTCGTGCCGAGCAGGGATCCGTCGGGTGCGGTCAAGCCGATGTAGTTGTAATCGTGATCCCAGAAGTCGTAGGCGGTGCCGTTGGCGGCGGTGTACTCCGCGAACCAGCCGCGCACGTCTCCCTCCGCGATGAGGTTGCGTCCGGTCGAGTGGTGCAGCATGAAGAGGTTGGTCAGGGGAGCCGCCGCCGCGGGGCCGGCCAGCAGGACCGCCAGCGCGACGCGCCGGATGAGCGGGATGAGCGGGATGAGATGGGCGCGTCTGGTCGTCATTCGATCTCTCCGGATTGACAGGTGGTCTCCGGTCCCCCTGCGCGGACACGTGCAAGGCCGGGACCAGCCGTCCTGCGGCAACGCGAGAGCTTCCCGCCTTGCCCGGGGATTGCCCGCCGTGCCTCTCGGGGGATCGCGTCTCGCATGAAGGGGGAAACATATAAACTGTTATGCAACTACGCAAATTGCACATCCAATGTAGAGCGACATGCCGATCGGCTAATAAGTCATCTATTGTGTCGGTAAATATTGCGGACAGATAAATAATTCGTCGGCGGAAAGGAGAAGGCGGGAGCCGGTCGCTCCCGCCTCGGTGACTGATCGCACGGTGATATCTCTACTCGTACAGGCTTTTCACGCCGCCCCAGGTCTCGTCCGCGTTGGCGACGGGCGACTGGCAGCAGACGATGTCGGCCCACATCATGATGTTGCCGGGAAAACCGAAGTCGGCCACCAGGTCGTACCACCCAAGACCGTAGTCGTTCCAGCTGGTGCAGGCGGAGGGAAACTGGTCGGTGACTATGTCCGGGTTCGACGAGAACGTGCTGACGAAGACGTACGAGAGCGAATACTGGTAGCTCATGGCCGCACACGCGCAGTCGGGCGTGGGCAGGCCGATGTCGTAGAGCCCCGCGGTGTCGATGGTGATCGAGGTGAGGTCGGAGGCGCAGACCGGGTTCCCGGGGTACCAGCAGTCCAGCTCGTCGCTCCAGGCCGGGCTGTCCACCGTCACGTAGGCGTCGAAGGTCACGGGCACGTCCTCGGGCCCGAACTGGACGATCATGTGGACGAACTCCACGGCGAAGCCCGCCGGACACCCGCAGGTCTCGGTCGGGTCGTAGATGTAGGTGTACTGTTCGGCGCCCCAGATCCAGTTCGGAATGGCGTAGAAGAACGGGTTGGGATTGCCCACCAGGCAATCCTGCCGGTAGCTTTCGAACAGCGCCGAGATCTTGTCCGTATCTAGACGCTGGACCGAGACGTTCCTCTCCGCGACCGCATTGCCCGCCACGCACAGGACAAGAATCAGCAGCAGTAGCAAATTCCTCATGTCGTACCTCTGGTGTTGAGCGTTGGGAACGCACCCCCGCACTCTACGATGATATCCCACACAACACAAAAAGTCAATAATGGTGATATTCGCGATATGGCGGGAGGGGCGCGCCCCGGTCGACAGGCGGATTCGTGGGGCGATTTGACACGAGGGATCGGCTCGCTGTACACTTGATCGGCACTATGCGATACGGGAAACCCATTTCGATGAAGGAATCACGTCCGCCTCTTTGTTATCGATCCCATCGCCCGCGATGCACCGGCGCCGGATACCGGATGTCGTCCGGTCGTGCCATATGTCGGAGGCGATCATGCACGGTTCCTCATCCCCGGGCCGCCGTTTCCACCTTCATGTCGTCGCCCTGATCGTTGCGCTGTCCCCCCTGGCGACTCCCGTCGCGGCCGGCGACGAGGACTGGTCGAGCGCCTTCGCCCATGCGGCCGATCTGGACGGCCCGATCTATTCCATGGTGGCGTACGGGGATGATGTGGTCGTGGCGGGCGGGTTCACCTCCGCGGGCAACACGCTCCTCTGTGGCGTCGCGCAGTGGGACGGTGCGGGTTGGCGGCCCCTGGGCGACTGTATCCCCGGCGGTGGCGCCTATTCGAACCCCATACTCTCCCTGGCCGTTTTTCAGGACGAACTCTACGCGGAAGGCTGGCGCCTGGACGGCGGCACCTGGACCGATGTGCTCGAGATCGAGGGGCATGTCAGCTGCATGGAAGTCCACGGCGATCTCCTCGTGGTCGGCGGGAGCTTCGACACGGCCCAGGGCGTCCCCGCGGACAACCTGATCGCCTGGGACGGCGAGTCGGCGGTCGAGCTGGGCGGGGGGTGCAACGGGGCGGTCCGCTCCCTGCTGTCCCACGACGGCTCGCTCTACGCGGGTGGCGGGTTCACCGAGGCCGGGGGAATTCCTGCCGAGCGCATCGCATGCTGGAACGGGGAATCGTGGTCCGACCTCGGCGGCGGCGTGTCCGGGGATCAGGAACGGTGTTGTGGCGATTACGGCGAACCTGCCTACTTCCCGGCGGCGGTCATGGCCATCGGCGCCCACGGCGAGGATATCTACGTCGGCGGACAGTTCACCATGGCCGGAGGCGACTCCATCTCGGCTCTGGCTCGCTGGGACGGGGTGGGCTGGCACGCAGAGGAGGATCTCGTCCTGGGGGATATGACCGAATACTATTCCCTGGATAGCTGGCTGGATTTCCCGCCCTGTGTCCAGTCCCTGGCCGTGGACGCCGCCGACGGCCTGGTCGCGGGGGGACGCTTCTCGGTCATCGGCGATCCGATCCGGTACGGCTTGATCCGCCGCGATGAAGGCGGTTGGAGCCACCTGGGCGGCGGTTTCGATTACGACGGAAGTTTCTACCTGTATATCGCCTATGCACTGTTGCCAGTGCCGACCGGTATTTTCGTCGGAGGTCAGTTCTACGACATCGGCGGGATCGATGCGGTCTGCGCCGCGTTCTGGGACGAGTCCGCCTGGTCTCCGCTCGTCCACGAAAACGGTCTGGGCACCGACGGTCATGTCTTCACCAGCCTCGATTATCAGGATGACCTGATCTTCGCCGGCGGCTTCCGCTCCGCGGGCGGCGTGTCGGCCGGTTGCATCGCCAGCTTTCACGGGGATCACTGGGGGACCGTCGGCGATTCCGGGATCGACGGCACCTGGCCGCGGATTCGCGACATGGTCGTGTTCGAGCAGGATCTGGTGGTCGCCGGCCGCTTCGAATCCGCGGACGGCGTCCCGGCCGCCAACGTGGCCCGCTGGGACGGCGCCGCCTGGCAGGCCATGGGACCGGGCCTGTCCTGCTACGAGGTGGCCGCGCTCTGCGTGCACGCGGGAAAGCTCTACGCGGCCGGTGGGGACGGGCTCTATCCGAATCCGCCCTTTTACCCGGCGGCGAAACAGTTCGGCGATCGGGGATACGTCTATCGCTGGAGCGGCGAGGCGTGGGAGCTGATCATCACCACCGATGAGCACGTCACGGGCGCCGTGAGCGATCTGGCCTCGTACGACGGCGCGTTGCTCGTCGCCGGTTCGTTCAGCGAGGCCAACGGCCAGCCCGTGGATGGCCTCCTGTGCTGGGACGGCAGCGCATGCGAGGAATTCGGGGGTGGCCTCAGGTACTGGGTGCGATGCCTGGAGGTCGTCGGCGACGACCTGTACGTCGGCGGGGGATTCACCGTCGTCGGGGACGTCCCGATGAACTACCTCGCCCGCTGGGACGGGTCGGCCTGGCACGACGTCGCCGGCGGCCTGAACGGCGGTTCCAGCAATTACGGTCTCTATGATCTGTTGCATGCGGGCGGACGCCTCTACGCCGGCGGCCGTTTCGACACGGCGGGCGATATCCCGGCCCGCAACGTGGCCGTCCTGGACGGCGACACCTGGCGCGCCCTCGGCAGCGGGGCCGGCCCGACGGTGACCACCCTGGCCTGGCGCCAGGGCGATCTGTACGTCGGCGGCAAGCTCGAAGAGGCCGGCGGCCTGATCGTCGGCGGCCTGGCCCGCTGGGAAGGCGAGCCGGTGTCCGTGATGGTGTCGGGATTCAGCGGCCGCCGCGACGGCCTGGCGGTGGAACTGGTCTGGGAGGCCGCCGGCAGCCTGTCCGGCGGCGGCTTCCGGGTCTGGCGGGACGACTCCGTGGGCGACCCGCAGTGCCTGGCGCCCGCGCCTTCCTGCGAAGGTCCGCTATGTGCCTACCTCGACGACGCGGCGCCTCCGGAGGAAGCGCATTACCGCCTGCAGTGGCGTCGCGATGACGGAGCGACCGCCTGGGTGGCCGAGACGTGCGTCGGCGTCGCCGAGCTGCCCCGCTCGGTCCGCTTCGTGGACGTCCATCCCAATCCCTTCAATCCCCGCGTCACGGCCTCCTTCACCGTCGGCGCTTCCCAGCGGACCCGCGTCACGGTGCTGGACGCCAGGGGCCGCGAACTGGTCCGTCTGGCCGACCGGCGGTACGGCGCCGGCCGGCACGAGATCGCCTGGGAGGGTCGTGATGCCGGCGGTCGCGAGGTCTCCGCGGGCGTCTACATCCTGCGCCTGGAAGGCGACGACGGGGAAGACACCGTGAAGATCTCCTTGTTGCGCTGAATCACCGCCTCGTCCCCCCTTCGCCTGAATTCAATGCCTCCTTGACAGGCCCCAGTTGGTGTCCTGTATTTGTCCGGAATGCCTTCGCGGCGGCGATCCGGCGGCGACGCAAGCGGTTTCCGGCGCGGGCGATCGATCCGAGCCGTCCCATCACCCGACGCCCTGGGGGCCGGTCTTCAGATGAGTCATCTGACAATCATCGCCACCGTCAGCACGGGGCTGCACGCCGACTTTGCGACCGTGCTGTTGTTCATTCTCTTCGGCGTCTTCTTCGCCAACCTGGCGCTGGGCATCGCCAAGCTCGTACGCCCGTCCCAGCCGAGCGCGGCCAAGCTGACGACATACGAATGCGGGGAGCTGCCGCGCGGTTCGTCCTGGGTGCGCTTCAACATCCGCTTCTATCTGATCGCGCTCTTCTTCATCGTCTTCGACGTGGAAGTGATCTTCATCTACCCGTGGGCGGTCGTCTTCAAACCGCTGTACCCGGCCGTCGGCGGCCTGCTCTTCGTGGAGATGGCGCTCTTTCTGGGCATTCTCGTCGTGGGACTGATCTACATCTGGGCCAAGGGAGATCTGGACTGGGTCAAGGGCCTGATCAGGCGCGGCGGGACGGAGGTCGACGGGGAATGAGGAAGAACTACACGGAATCCACCACCCCGCCCGAGGGATACGATCCGCGGCGCGAGCAGATGCTCGACTTCAAGGTCGACGAGGACCTGGCCCTGGTCACCCGTTCCGACGACAAGAACTTCATCCTGACCACCGTCGACGAGCTCTTCAACTGGGCGCGCCTGTCGAGCATCTGGCCGGTCACCTTCGGCCTGGCCTGCTGCGCCATCGAGATGATGGCCGCTTCGGCCACGCGCTACGACATCGACCGCTTCGGCGCCGGCGCCTTCCGCGCGACCCCGCGCCAGGCCGACCTGATGATCGTCTCCGGGACCGTGACCGCCAAGATGGCGACGCGGCTGCGGCGCATCTACGACCAGATGCCGGAGCCCAAGTGGGTCGTCGCCATGGGCAGCTGCGCCATCGGCGGCGGCCCCTACTTCAAGTACGGCTACCACGTGGTCAAGGGCGTCGACTTCCTGGTGCCTGTGGACGTGTACATTCCCGGCTGCCCGCCGCGCCCCGAGGTGCTGCTCGACGGCCTGATGCGCCTGCAGGACAAGATCCGCGGCCGCAAGGGCAAGTCCCGCGTCCCCAGGTGGGTGGCGGATTACGCCAAGAAGATCCCCTACGTCAAACGTTGAGGACGACATGGAAGCCACAGCCATCCATGAACTGCTGAAGCGGCGTTTCGGCGACGACGTGCTCGACTTCGTGGACGGCCACGGACAGGGCGCACGGGTCGCCGCCGCACGCGTCGCCGAGATCGCGCAGGTCCTGCGCGACGAGGACGAGCTCGATTTCGAATCCCTGATGTGCCTGACCGGGCTCGACTGGGACGGCTACGACGAGAGCGGCAAGGGCAAGAGCGTGGGCATCCTCGGTTACGACGAACTTGGCAAACCCGAGACCAGCGACCGCGTGGGCGAAGGCGAGCTCGGCGTGGCCTACGCCCTCTACTCCCACCGCCACGGCCACAAGTTCTGCCTGTATGCGCGCGTGCCGCGCCAGGCGCCCGAAGTGCCGTCGGTGTCGCGCGTGTGGCCCACCGCCGCCTGGCACGAGCGCGAGGCCTTCGACCTGGTGGGCGTGCGCTTCACCGGCCACCCCGACCTGCGGCGGATCCTGCTGGACGACGACTGGGCGGGACATCCCCTACGCAAGGACTATCAGATGCCCGGCGTCTGGCAGGAGGTGCCCCTGGCGGGGCGGTCCTACGCCGAGTCCAAGTGGGGCGAGGACGACGTCGTGCTGCCGGATCCCGGCGGCGATTCGGGAGGTGGGGCATGAGCGAGCAGGTCTCCACCCACGGCTGGCAGGCCCAGGACGAACCGCACGATCTGCATTCGGAGCTGCTCGAGATCAACATGGGCCCGCAGCATCCCGCCACCCACGGCGTGCTGCGCCTGCTGGTGCACACCGACGGCGAGATCGTCCACGAGGTCACGCCCGTCATCGGCTACCTGCACCGCTGCGCCGAGAAGATCGCCGAGGGCTGCGACTATCGCCAGTGGATGGTCTACACCGACCGCTTCGACTACCTGGCGCCCATGAACATGAACTTCGGCTACGCGGTGGCCGTCGAGAACATGCTGGGCGTGGCGGTCCCCGAGCGCGCCGAGCACATCCGCGTGATCTGCGCCGAGCTCCAGCGCATCGCCAGCCACCTGATCGCCCTGGGCACCTTCGGCCTGGACATGGGCGCCTGGACGCCGCTGCTCTACTGCTTCCGCGAGCGCGAGGAGATCCTGAACATCTTCGAACGCCTCAGCGGCGGCCGCATGCTCTACAACTACTTCGACATCGGCGGCCTGCGCTTCGACGCCTACGACGGATTCGCCGAGGACGTGCTGGACATAATCAACATCATGGAGCAGAAGATCGGCGAGTACAACACGCTGCTCTCCTACAACAAGATCTTCGTCGAGCGCACGGCCGACGTGGGCATCATCGACGCCGACGACTGCTACGCCTACGGCTGTACCGGCCCCGTGCTGCGCGGCGCCGGCGTGCCTTTCGACTGCCGCAAGGACGACCCCTACTCGATCTACGACCGCTTCGAGTTCGAGATCCCCTACGGCGAGGGGGAAAAGGGCACCATCGGCGACTGCTGGGACCGCTACATGGTGCGCGTGCGCGAGATGTACGAGTCGTGCCGCATCGTCAGGCAGGCCCTCGACGCCATGCCCGACGGCCCGATCATGGCCGAGGACCTCAAGAAGCTGGTCAAGCCGCCCGTCGGCTCGCTCTACACGCGGACCGAGAGCAGCAAGGGCGAGATCGGCTTCCACATCTTCTCCGACGGCGGCGCCAGGCCGTTCCGCAACAAGGTGCGCTCGCCGTCTTTCTCGAACCTGCACGTCCTGGAGAAGGTCGGCCCCGGCCTGATGATCTCCGACCTGGTGGCGACGGTGGGTTCGCTGGACATCGTTCTCGGGGAGATTGACAGGTAGCCATGGAACTGATGACCGACCTCTTCGGCAAGATCTTCGGCGACGGGCTGTCGCCCACGGGGCTGCTGATCGCCGGCGGACTGACGATGGCCCTGATCATGTCCCTGGTGATGGCCCTCTGCGCCATCGTCTTCACCTGGACGGAGCGCAAGGTGGCGGGCTTCATCCAGAGCCGCTACGGCCCCATGCGCGTGGGACGCTTCCACGGCGTGCTGCAGCCCGTGGCCGACATGGTGAAGATCCTCGGCAAGGAGGACATCATCCCCGCGGAGGCGGACAAGCCGCTGTTCATGCTGGCGCCGCTGATCATCTTCATCGGTTCGCTGCTGGCCTGGGCCGCGATCCCCTTCGCGCCCGGATTCATCGCCGCCGACCTCGACCTGGGGCTCTTCTACATCTTCGCCGTCAGCAGCGGCGCGGTGGCCGGCATCCTCATGGCGGGCTGGGCGTCCAACAACAAGTGGGCGCTGTACGGGGCCGCGCGCGGCGCCGCCCAGATGGTCAGCTACGAAATCCCGCTGGCGCTGTCCTGCATCCCCGTGGTCATGCTGACCGGCTCGCTGAACATGAACGATATCGTGATCAACCAGCAGGGCGGCATCTGGAACTGGTACGTCTTCCACGATCCGTTCCTGTTCCTGGCGTTCATGCTGTACTTCGTGGCGTCGATCGCCGAGGTGAACCGCGGCCCCTTCGACATGCCCGAGACCGAATCCGAGCTGGTGGCCGGCTACCATGTCGAGTACACGGGCATGCGCTTCGCCTTCTTCTTCCTGGCCGAGTACGCGAACCTGTTCCTGGTCTCCTGCATCGCCACGGCGGTGTTCCTGGGCGGCTGGCACCCGGTCGCGGGGCCGGTGGTCCTGCCCGGCCTGGTCTTCGTGATCAAGGCCGTGCTGCTGGTGCTGCTGCAGATGTGGGTGCGCTGGACGCTGCCCCGCCTGCGCGTCGACCAGCTCATGCACACGTGTTGGAAGGTGATGGTGCCCCTGACGCTGCTCTGCGTCCTCGGCGCGGGCATCTGGATGATGGCGACCGGCGAGCTCGGCTAGCCGGTCCACGCGAGGGTCGAGAATACCGGAGCGACCATGACCGAGTACGTGCGAGACATATGCGATACCGTGATCAGCACCCTCAAGGGGATGCGCATCACGGGCAAGCACCTGGTGAGGAAGCCCGTGACCCTGCAGTACCCGGACGAGCGCTGGGTCCTGCCTGAGCGGTTCAAGGGCTTCATCATCAACGAAACCGCGCGCTGCGACGGCTGCCTGCGCTGCGCCAAGGTCTGCCCGGTGGGCTGCATCTACATCGAGACCACGGGCAAGGGCAAGGACCGGTTCATGCACCGGTACGCCGTCGACTACAACAAGTGCATCTGGTGCGGCCTCTGCACCGTCGAATGTCCCACCGGCGCCTGCCAGCACAGTCTCGATTACGATCATTCGCTCTACGACCGCAAGCGGCTGGTCTACGAGTTCGTCGATCCCAGGCAGCCGATTCCCTGCCACAAGGCGCGCCGTCTGGAGCTGGGCTACTACGTTCCCGACGCCGATCCTGGCCCGGAAAAGGGGGAGTGACTTGTCCGGAGATCTCGTCTTCTACGGATTCGCGCTGTTGACCGTGCTGGCCGGCTTCTTCGTCGTCTTCAGCCGCAACATCGTGCACGCCGGCTTCAGCCTGCTGTTCACCCTCTTCGGCGTGGCCGGGCTGTTCGCGCTGCTCGGCGCCGATTTCCTGGCCGTGACGCAGGTCATCGTCTATATCGGCGGCGTCCTGGTCCTGATCCTCTTCGTGGTCATGATGACCCGCATCCCGCGCGGCTACCTGCCGCGCCGCGGCTTCGACCACATGGTGCCGGCGGGCGCCCTGGCCATCGTGCTCTTCGCCCTGCTCTACAAGGTCGTAACGGGCACGGGCTGGGCCGTGCGCGAGCCCGGTCCCGCACACCCGACCATCTCCGAGATCGGCGCCCGGCTGATGACCACGCACATCTTCCCCTTCGAGTTCGTGTCGCTGGTGCTGCTGGTGGCCATGATCGGCGCCGC
>JAHIYU010000180.1 GCA_018814885.1 bacterium
AGCGCGCGTTCGGCGGCGCCCAGCAACAGCAAGACGAACAGGGGCTCCGCCCACAGGGAATGGGCGAAGAAGGTGAACGTCGGGTAGAGCAGGTGCAGGCCGGCGGCCGCGATCGCCGCCGGCCGCGGGGCCACGCGCCGCGCCAGCAGGAAGACCAGCGGCGTGGCCAGCGCCGTCAACAGGGCATTGAGCACCCGGCCGGCCACGCCCGGCGCCAGGCCCGTGGCGTAGGCCGCCCCCAGGGCCATGGGATGCAACGGGGGCTGGAACCCGTCCTCGTAGGCCCGGTCCCAGTGCGCGGGATCCGGCCGGTGGCCGGTGAGCAGATCCCCGTAGATGGCGGCCCAGCCGTGGGCGCGGTTGCTGTAGCCCCACTCGTCGTTGACCGGATGGACGTCCATCAGCAGGGCGACGCCCACCCCGCCCAGGCGCAGGAGCAGCGAGGCCAGCAATAGGATCGGCAGCAGGCGGCGGTCCGTGCGCGGGGCCTTCAAGAGGCCGCCCCGATCAGGTCCTCGAGCGTATCGACCATGCGCGACCAGCCGTACTTCTCCTTCTCCACCGCCACGGCGGCGGCGAAGTCCGCCGCGCGGTCCTCGTCGAAGAAGCGCGCGACGGCCGCGGCCAGGGCGGCCGGATCGCCCGGCGGCACCAGGTAGCCGGTGCGGCCGTCCAGCACCACCTCGGGCAGCCCGCCCACGCGGGTCGAGACCACCGGCTTGTCGTAGTTGTAGGCGATCTGCACAATGCCGCTCTGGGTCGCCGAGACGTAGGGCAGCACCACGAGATCGGCGGCCAGGAAGTGGTCCTCGACCCGGTCGTCGGGCACGTAGCCGTCGACGAAACGGATGATGTCGGCGGCGCCGCAGCCGGCGATCCTCTCCCGGTAGGGCCGTGCGTCGCCGTAGACGTCGCCCACGATCAGCAGACGCAGGGCGTCGCCGTACCGGCCGCGCAACAGGGGCGCCGCGTCGATCAGGTGCTCGACGCCCTTGTAGGCCTTGATGAAGCCGAAGTAGAGCACCACGCGCGCGTCGGCGGGCAGGTCCAGGGCCGCCCGCGCCTCGGGCCTGGTCTTGCGCGGGCGTCCGGGCACGCCGAAATCGTAGACCGGATGGGGACAGTCGCGCACCCGGGCCGGGTCCACACCGGGCAGGATGGCGAAGAGGTCGCGCCGCACCTGGCCGCTCTGGGCCACGTAGCCGGCGGCGGGTCCCAGGGCCCAGCGCGTCAGCGCCGCGGCGAAGGGGTACCTCTCGTGTGCGACGACATTGTCCAGGATGTAGACGACCGGCACGCCGCGCCCGCGCAGCCTGCGCGCCACCGCGCCGAAGCCCGGCGCGAAAAAAGGCAGCCAGTACTTGACGATCACGGCCTCGACACCAGCGCCGAGCAGGTCGTCGGCGGTCCGTCGCCAGCTCCGGGGGGACCACGGCGTGAAACGCAGGGAATCTGGCCGGGGCATCCAGGGCGCGGTGTCGCCGGTCTGGCTGCTGCCCGGGAAGATCGCGCCGGGATACTGGCGGCGGAATCCCGCCCAGTGGATCGCGTGGCCCCGCTCGCCCAGGGCGCGGTGCAGCATGGCCACGTAGGTGACGATGCCGCCGCGGAAGGGCGGCGCAGGTCCCAGCAGGCCCAGTCTCATCCCGCCTCCAGCCGGCGGACGACGGCGGCGCGGACCGTCCGGGGCGTCAACGTCTCCAGGCAAAAGGTCGGCTGGGTGCAGCGCGGCCGGAAGAAGCACTTGCAGTCCTGCGGCGGCGCGACGATCTCGCCGCGCCCGTAGAGCTCGAACTCGGCCGGGTTGAAGATGTTGTTCAACAGCACGAGCTGCTTGCCCAGTCCTATCGCGAGGTGCATGGCCATGGTCACGGCCGTCACCACCGCGTCGCAGCGGTTCATCACGGCCGTGAACTCCCGCAGCGGAAACAGGCCCGGATAGAAGGCGCCGGTCGCCGCGGCCAGGCGGCGGTTCTTCGCGTCCTCCTCGGGACCGCCCAGCAGCATCACGCAGCAGCCGTCGGCCGCCAGCAGGCGCGCCAGTTCGGCCCAGTGTTCCTCGGGCCACAGCCGGCTGGTCCAGCGACCGCCGCAACCGGTGTTCAGGCCGACGACCGGACCCTCGACCGGCAGTTCGAAGGCGGGCGCGGCGGCCGCCCGATCGAGCACGTACTCCTCGCCGGCGAACGCGTAGCCGCAGATGGCGAAGATCTCCTGCAGGTAGGTCAGGGTGTTCGCCCGGTTGACGTCGTCGAAGAGGCCCGTGAGGAACTTGGCGCGGGCGGGACCGTCGTCGCAGGGCCCGCAGAAGCCGTCCTCGCCCAGCAGGAAGCCGCGCTTCTCGCGGGCCTCGACTTCGCGGGCCAGGGCGCAGGCCTCGCGGTCCTTGTCCAGGTTGATCAGCAGATCGAACGCGGTGTGCCGCGCCCAGAGGATCGCGGCCGTGTCCAGGGACAGACGGTCGTCCACCTCCGACGGCAACAGGTCGGGGAACTGGCTGATCCAGGTGATGCGGTGGCGGGGGTAGTCGCGGCGCAAGGGGACGAGCAGCGGCGTGGTGCGGATGACGTCGCCCGCCGCGCCCAGCTTGATGATCAGGATGCGGCCCTCGCGCCGGACGTAGGCGGGACAATCCCCGCAATGCACACCCTCGTCCTTGTGGGGCCGGCAGGGGATGTCGCCGCGGAAATGCAGACAGTCGCGCCGGACGTCCATGTCGTTCATTCCTCGTTGAAGAGGCTCAGCAGATCCTCGGCATTCGCGTTCAGATCCGGCGGCAGGCCCAGCTCCCGCGCGGCCTCGAGCGCGCGCCGCGCCTGGTCCGCGTTGCCCATGTCCAGCAGCAGCAGGCCGAGGCGATGGAAGACCAGGGCCTTCTGCCCCGGTTCGCGCGCCTCGCGCAAGGCGGAGTTGAGGGCTTCCATGGCCCGCACCTGCCGCCCGCGCTCCTGGTGGGCGCGCCCGATGCGCCGCAGGGCTTCGCAGCGCTCCCACGCCCGGGATTCGTCCTGCGCCAGCGACTCGAGCCATCGCTCGCAGTGGGCGACCACCGCGTCGGGGTCGCCGGCCGCGAGCAGACGGTCGGCTTCGCGCAGTTCGGGCGGCACGCTGCGCGTGGCCGCGGCGAGATGAGCGTGCAGCCGCTTCTCCACCTCCGCGAACCCCTCGGGCAACTCGTAGTGGAGGGCCAGGTCCAGCATGGCGACGGCCCGGTCCAGTTCGCCGCGGTCCTTCAGGAGCCCCGCCAGCAGTAGGGCCGCCAGGCCCACCTCGTCCCCGTCCTCACGGATGACGTCGCGCAGCAGCACCTCGGCGCCGCTGTCGGAGCCCGCCTCGAGATGCTCCAGGGCGCGGTTGATCTTGTCGCCGTAGGCGCGCTCGGCCTGATCGGCGGGGGGCCCGAGAAACTTGATCGTGAAGAGCCCGCCGACGGATGTGTCCGCGGTGACGGTCACCGCCACCGCCTCGCCGGTTCCCCAGGGGATGCGCACGCTGTGGCGCGATTCGTCGTGCTTCTGGTAGACGAGCTGGTTGTTGCCGAGGCGCAGCACGTTGAGATCGCACAGGCGCTGATCGCCTTCGACGGTGAGGATCCAGGCGCGCAGGGGGATGTCGTCGAATTCGACCCTGAACTGCACCGACTCACCCGGCTCGAGATTGTATGTCTCGGTGCCCCACGCCACCCACAGGCCCTCCGGCACGCCGGCCCGGACGGTCAGGGCAGCGAGCGAAAGGGCGATGAGGATCGGAACACCGCGGCGCGCCAAGGGGATTCTCCTTCGTCGCATCGTAAATCGTTGTCTTGGTACGACGAACATATCGGAAGGCGCGGTAAAGCACAAGAGACGGACGGACCGACCCGATCATCCCTTGAAAAGCCGCCGCACGAGATCGTCAACCCACCGTGGGACCACGCGTCGGACCTGGACGACGCGAACGTGGGCTGGCGTATGTCCCGATACATCGGAGCTGTGGCCGTATCGTTGCCTGCGAGTTGCGGATTGGACGGTAACGTGTTATTTCATGGTAACTATGAGTGTTCAGCGTCTTGTTCTTCTCACGGCCCTTTGGGCCTTCCTTCTGGCGCCCTCGGCATGCATGCTGGGTGTTCTGGAGCATATCTGCCCTCGTGGTTCGGAGTCGAATTGTGGGAGTAGATCGGCTTGCGCGGATGATCCCTGCAACACGCAAGTCGTTCTGAGCACCGACAGCGACCACGATATCTTAGCAAACTCGGCGCCTGCTGACGGCGCGGCGATTCCCGACAGGCTGGTCAGCTCCTCGGTTTATACCTGTCTCACGACCGGCATCGCTGCCGTGCAGCCGGGGATCTTCCACCTTCCTGTTCCTGCCTCCGCCCTTCCTCTTCTCTGTTAATACCATACCGTTTAAATCCATATTCCATGGGCACAGCTGTGGCTGTTTGCGTATGCGAAGCATGGCGTGGCTTTGCGGTTCGGTACTCCGAGCCGAGGCTGCATGGAGACAGGTACCGGGTTCGGAGGAAAACCATGGACTCGAGGCGGCTGAAACATTTTCTCATCATCCTGTTGATCACGACCACTGCCGGATGTTCGACTTCGCGATACGAACCGGCCCGGCCCCAGCGCCGGCCGCTGGGGCTGGAGATGGTTGTTCATGAAGCTCCATCGGAGCCCGATTCGCCCGGCGCGCTGCTTCCGGAGCTTCAGGAACCCGTGGACGAACTGAGCCTTCGTGACGCTTTGGTCCTGGCTCTCCGTCACAATCCGAAACTGGCGGCGACGTCCTGGAACGTACGCATCGGTGAAGCGCGAACGCGACAAGCCGGCCTGCTGCCGAATCCGGAAACCGAGATGGGAGTCGCGGAGGCCGCGGGCACCGGCGAGCGCCGGGCTCTCGCTGCGGCCGAGACTTCGATTCGTCTGAGCCAGCTCGTCGAACTCGGTGACAAGCGTGCCGCACGAAGTCGTCTGGCGGCCGCAGAGGGGACACTCGGGGCCTGGGACCACGAGGCCATGCGCCTGGCTGTTCTGACGAACGCCACGCTCGGTTTCATCGATGTCCTCGCCGCCCAGGATCGACTCCGGCTTGCGGAGGATTTCCTGCACCTGTCGGAGGAGACCTTCAACGTGGTGGCCGAGCGCGTCATGGCAGGCAAGGTCTCGCCGCTGGAGAGGACGAAAGCCGCCATCGAACGGGCCGACGCCAAAATCGAACTTTCCCGGGCCAGAAGCAATCTGCATGCTTCCAGACAGCGGCTTGCCGCAACCTGGGGCAGCACATCACCCCACTTCTCGCTCGCAACGGGCGCATTGGACCGGGTGACGGAGATACCCCCCTACGAGGCGATCAAGACCCTCATCCAGCGGAATCCCGAAGTCGCTCGCTGGACCGAAGAGATGGAGCATCGCCTCGCCGCCATCGCCTCGGCACGGGCAGCGCGAGTGCCCGATCTGACCGTGAGCGCAGGCGCTCAACACTTCTCCGGGTCGGGCGATCGCGCCTTCACCTTCGGTCTCAGCCTGCCCATACCGCTCTTCGACCGCAACCAGGGCGGCCTGGCCGAGGCCCGCTATCGGCAGGCACAGTCCAGCCATGAGAAGAGGTACAGCGAGGTTCAGGCGGTAACCGCTCTTGTGGAGTCGTACGAAGCCTTGTCGGCCGCCCGCACCGAGGCGCTCGGCCTCAGGGAAGAGATCGTCCCCGCCGCGGACCAGGCTTTCGAGGCCGCCCGGGACGGCTATCAGCAGGGGAAGTTCGGTTATCTGGATGTGCTCGACGCACAGCGCACCTTTTTCGAAGCAAAGGTAGGGCTGCTCGATGCGTTGGCCCGATATCACAGGGCCGTGGCGATCGTGGAAAGTCTTGTCGGAACACCACTCGATGCATTGAGCGAAACGCGGAAAGCAGAAACGGAGGAACGGCCGTGAGGAGGATTCTTCCTGTCAGCAGCGTGCCGGCACTCTTTGCCGTGCTCGTCTTTTTCCTGGGGGCTTGCGACCACGGCCATGCGGATGGCGAAAATCAGGCGGTGCAAGGTGATGAGCACGCAGGGCACGAACATGGCGAGGAGGGTGAGAATCCCCTGGCCATGTCGCTGGATGAAATCGCTGCCGCACGATGCGAGCACAGGATCGCAACGTACGAGTGCGATGCCTGCCGGTTCGAAGTCGGCGTGGTGAAGGTTTCGGATTCCTTGCTGAAAAAAACAGCCTCTGCCGGGGCGGGCCTGCTCGGCACGGAGGTCGTCGCCCTGCGGCATGCGGCAGTCCGTCTCGATGTCACCGGCGAGGTCCGTCTGAACGAAAACACGGCTGTCCATATCAGCCCGCGCATTCCCGGGATCATCGAGAGCGTGCAGGTGGATATCGGCGCACGGGTCGTGAAAGGCGATCTCCTTTTGAAGATCAACAGCGTGGAGCTGGGCCGGATGCTCGCTGATTTCGAGCGCAGCAACGCACTGACCGAGCTTTCCCGCAAGAACTTCGAGCGGGAACAGTCGCTCATGGAGCGCAAGATTTCATCGGAACAGGACATGATCGAAGCCCAGATGATCCATGAGGGGCACAGGACCGAGCTGAAGGCGGCCAAGCAGGCGCTCCACGTTTTCGGTCTCACGGAAGACGACCTGGCGGCTTTGAGGGAGCAGATAAACGACACGGGCATGGGCTGCCTGCCGGTGCGGGCTCCCCTTGCCGGAACCATCATCGAGAAACACGCCGTGATCGGCGAACTGGTCGAGCCGGGCAAGAGTGTCATGCTCCTTGCCGATCTCGACGCTGTCTGGGTATGGGCCGATATCTACGAGCAGGATCTCCACCAGCTGCTCGCGGCTGAACAAGAGGACCCGATTCCGGTGAAGGTCTTTGTCGGGGCCTTTCCAGATCGCCTCTTCGAGGGCAACGTCGACTACATCGGCGCCACCATGCAGGAACGCACGCGGACGATCAAGGTGCGCGCCACGGTTCATAATACGGACCGTCTGCTGCGGCCCGGCATGTTCTGCGAGATCCAGATCGGCATGGATGCCGGCGAGGACGTGCTCGCCGTACCGAAAACGGCCCTGCTTGCAGATGAAGGCCAACACTTCGTCTTCAAGCACTGGCAGGATGACCTCTATGTGCGGCGCGCCGTACAGAAGGGCCGTGAGTTCTTCGACACCGTTGAAATCACCGAAGGCTTGGAGCCTGGCGAGCTGGTCGTCACAGAAGGCGCCTTCCTGCTGAAATCCGATGTCCTGCGCGAAAAGATGGGCGCCGGTTGTGCGGACTAGGAGGCGGCGATGTTGGATAGGCTGATTCACTTCGTCCTGCACCAGCGCCTGCTGGTATCGATCGCGACCGTCGTGCTGGTGGCCGGTGGTATTTTCGCCTGGAATCTCTTGCCCATCGATGCTTTTCCGGACGTCTCGAATGTCCAGGTGATGATCTTGACGGAAGCGCCAGGACTGGCTCCTGTCGACGTGGAACAGCAGATAACCTTTCCCATCGAGCTGGCCATGCAGGGACTGCCGGACGTGCGGCAGATCCGCTCCTTGTCGAAAGCGGTGCTCTCCCAGGTGATCGTCGTCTTCGAGGATCACGTCGACACCTACATGGCCCGGCAATTGGTCTTCGAACGACTCCAGTCGGCCAGGGGGGGCATCCCGGAGTGGGCCGAACCGGAAATGGGGCCGATCAGCACCGGGCTCGGCGAGATCTATCAGTACACCCTGGAGAGCGACACGCATACCCCGATGGAGCTGCGGACAATCCAGGACTGGGTCATTGCGCCGCAGCTCAGGTCTGTTCCCGGTGTGAACGAAGTCAACAGCTTCGGTGGTTTTGTCCGACAGTATCACGTGCTCGTAAATCCCAATGAACTCTTGAAATACGGCATCACACTCGACGACGTGCTGGTGGCCATCGAGAAGAACAACGCCAACGCCGGCGGCAACTTCCTCGTTCAAGGCTGGGAGCAGGCCTACGTGCGGAGCGTGGGTCTCATCGAGTCCGTCTCCGATATCGAGGACATCGTCCTGGAGGCCGAGGACGGCACGCCCATATACCTGAAAGACGTGGCCACGGTGGGATTCGGCCCGGAGACGAGGCAGGGAGCAGTTACCCGCGACGGGAAAGGGGAGCGGGTGGCGGGCATGGTCATCATGCTGAAGGGCGAGAACTCCAAGATCGTCGTGGACAGCGTCAAGAAGACCATCCCCAAGATCCAGGCAGGCCTTCCGGATGGTGTGCGCATCGACACGTTCTACGATCGCACAACGCTTATCAAGGCATGTATCCACACCGTGTCCAACGCGCTCCTGCTGGGAGGAATGTTCGTCATCTTCGTACTGTTCCTCTTCCTCGGCAATCTGCGCGCTTCGATCATCGTCGCACTCTCGCTTCCCCTTTCCGCGCTCATCGCATTCATCCTGATGGGCTTGCAGGGGGTCACGGCCAACCTGATGAGTCTTGGCGGTCTGGCCATCGCCATCGGCATGATCGTGGACGCCTCCATCGTCATCTCGGAGAACATAACCCGGCATCTGGGCGAGAAGGAGGGAGCCGGCATTCCGCGTACGCGGATCGTCTTTGACGCCGTGCGCGAGGTGGCACGGCCCGTGTTGTTTGCCATCCTGATCATCATCATCGTATTCCTCCCCCTGTTCACGCTGCAGCAGATGGAAGGCAAGATGTTCCGTCCGCTGGCACTGACGATGTGCTTCGCCATGCTGGGCTCGCTCCTGGTCTCCTTCACCATCGTACCCGTACTGTGCTCTCTCTTCGTGCGCGGACGGAAGGAGGCGCGTGACAACCTCCCGGTCCGAGTCTGCAAGAAAGCCTACCTGCCGCTGCTGGCTCTGGCCCTGAGGCGCCGGTGGACGACGGTCCTGATAGCCGGCGCCGTCCTGGCGGCGTCGCTGCTGCTGATACCGTTCATCGGCACGGAATTCCTCCCCCAACTGAATGAGGGAGCCATCGCGATCAATATCGTGCGACTGCCGTCCGCCTCGCTCGACGGATCCATGGCGGTGGGGACCGAAATCGAACGCCGCCTCCTGGTGCAGTTCCCGGAGGTGGAAACCGTGGTGACCAAGACCGGCCGCGCCGAGATCTCCGAGGACCCCATGGGACCGGAACAGAGCGACGTCTTCATCATGCTCCACCCGCAGGACGAGTGGGACACGGGACGGAGCAAAGGGGATCTCGTGGCGGCCATCCAAGAGGATTTGAGCCGGATTCCGGGAATCCGGCTCTCCTTCTCGCAGCCCATCGCCCTGCGCGTCAACGAGCTCATTTCCGGCATCAAGAGCGACCTGGCCGTGAAGCTGTTCGGACCGGACTTGGACGTGCTGGGGGAACACGCCAATCGGATAGCGGCCGTCATGAATGGCATCGAGGGCGCCGAAGACGTCAAGGTGGAGCAGATCACGGGATTTGCTCAGGTGGAGGTGGTCGTGGACCGCAAGGCGATCGCACGGCACAAGATCAACCTGGCGGATATCAACGAGATCATCGAGACCGCCGTGGGCGGCAAGGTGGCTACGACGATCGTGGAAGGGCAGAAGCGCTTTGCCGTGCTCGTGCGTTTCCCCGCGGAGCACCGCCGCGACATCGAAGCACTGGAGAATATTCTGGTCCCTTCACCCGAGGGACCCCGCGTGCCGCTCGCCCGGCTGGCCACGATCGAAGAGGTGGAAGCGCCGTCCCAGATCAGTCGCGAGAACGGCATGCGGCGCGTCGTCGTCGAATGCAACATCCGCGGGCGGGACATGGGGAGTTTCGTCGCCGAGGTCCGGGAACGGATCCGGTCCATCGTGGGAGAATTGCCCAGTGGCTACTTCGTGGACTACGGAGGGCAGTTCGAGAACCAGCAGCGGGCCATGAAGCGACTGGCCATCGTGGTGCCGATGTCGATTCTCTTGATCTTCCTGATGCTCTTTCTGGCCTTCGATTCCCTCAGAAGTGCCTTTCTCGTCCTGGTGAATTTGCCGTTCGCCCTCGTCGGCGGCATCCTGGCAATCTTCCTGCTCCGGATCAACCTGAGCGTGTCGGCCGCCATCGGATTCATCGCCCTTTTCGGGACGGCCGTGGAGAACGGAACCGTTCTGATCACATTCTTCAACCAGCTGCGAAGACAGGGCCTCAGCACGGTCGAAGCCGTCATGAAGGGCTGTGATTTGAGATTCCGCCCCCTCCTGATGACCGCATTGACGACGCTCCTGGGTTTGACGCCGCTCATCTTCGCGACCGGCAGCGGCTCGGAAATCCAGCGCCCTCTGGCCACGGTCGTCATCGGGGGGCTCGTGTCCTCGATGTTCCTGACACTGATCGTCTTGCCGGTTCTGTATGCTCTCATGAAATCCGGCAGGACCGGGCAAGGTGCGGAAGACCGGCCTACGGGATCGGACACCACCAGCGCAGAGAGACTGCCTGATTGACTGTCGATTCAAGGTAGCCCGGAGGCGTCAAGCAGGTATGAGACAAGCAGGGTCGGCATTGCATATCACGGCAAAGTGTGACATCATTATTCAATTAACCTTCGGGACAATCAACCGGGAGCCGCCCATGCGCCCACTGCTCGCCCTGTTATTCACCCTCGTGACCATTTGCGGCGTCGCCTCCGCCCAGACTTATACGCTCGGCGACACCTTGACGGTCATCCAGCGACCTCTGCTGAACATCCCCTCAATCGTCACGCCGGGCGAGGACCTGGCGATCAGCTGCGAGGCGAATCCCGCCACCACGGGCTGGACCGCGACGCTGGAGCGCGGCGGCTTGAACATACCGCTGTCCGTCACCTCGGCCGTCTACGAACCGGCGACCACCTGGTGGCTGCTGACGGCGGCGGTGCCGGAGGTCCCGGTCTACGAAATCTACGACCTGCGCGTGACCGCCGACGGCGGCCTCGACGACAACACCCGCCACGCGGTGCGCGTCATCCCCCAGCGGCGCGACGACTTCTACTTCGTGCACATCACCGACACGCACCTGCCGACCTACCTGTACTACTACGAGGACGGCGCCGACACCGACAGCACCACCAGCGAGGGCCTGCGCGAGATCACCCGCGACGTGAACATCATCAATCCCGAGTTCGTGCTGCTGACCGGCGACTTCGTCAACGAGGGCGAGCTGGAGGATTTCCTGGACAAGCACTACTACAGCCGCGGACAGATGCACCTGGCCGAGTTCGAAGTGCCGGTCTACCTGACCGCCGGCAACCACGACGTCGGCGGCTGGAGCGACACGCCGCCGTCGGACGGCACCGCGCGGCGGGACTGGTGGCGCCTCTTCGGCTGGCGCAAGCTCGATGCGCCGCCGCCGGCCGAGCTCATCTACACGCAGAACTACAGCTTCGACTACGGCCCGGTCCACTTCGTCGGGCTGGAAGCCTACGACAACTACGACAGCTGGCGTTACAGCATCTACGGCGCCGAGAGCTTCACGGCACGGCAGATGCTGTGGCTGCAGGGCGACCTCACCGATGCCGACGCCCTGTACAACGTCCTGTTCCACCACTACGACTTCGGCAACGAACTCAATCTCTCGTCCCTGGGCCTCGACATGTCCTTGTGGGGACACATCCACCGCGACACCGACGATAATACGCCGCCCTACGACATCTCCACCGACAACGCCGGCGGCAGCAACCGCCCGTTCCGCCTGGTGCGCTTCTTCAGCGGCGAGTTCGACCCGCGGCCCACCCTCGAGGCCCAGGATGGCGACGTTCTCCGCGTCACCTACGCCCCGGCCAACGACGGCACCCACGATTTGGTCACCGCCCAGGTCGTCAACGGCTACGGCGAGCGCTTCGAATACGGGCGGCTGCGCATCCACATGCCCGCGGACGCCGCCGGCTTCATCGTCAGCGGCGGCACGCTCGCACAGGTGGACGATACCGGCGGGACGGCCCTCTGCTACGTGGACGTGGACATCCCGGCCAACGGCCAGGCCACGGTGATCGTGGAGGTGGACGACGCGGCCGGCACGCCGCCCGCGGTCTCCGCCTCGCGGCTGAGCGCGCATCCAAACCCCTTCAACCCTCGCACCGAGATCACCTTCGCGATGCCTGCGGCCGGCGCCTGCCGCCTGACCGTCTTCGACGCCCTGGGCCGCGAGGTCGCCGTTCTGGCCGACGGCCGGCGCGAGAGCGGTCCCCAGACCGTCACCTGGGACGGCCGCGACACGGAAGGCATGTCCTTGCCCTCCGGCACGTATTTCGTGGGTCTGCGGGCCGGGACGTATGTCGAGACGAGAAAAGTGACACTGGTCCGATGATAGGGTAATCTGCGCGGACACACCCCCCACGAGAGGATGAGTCATGCGCATTGTCCTGCTGATCGCCGCCGCGTCCGTGCTCCTGGCCGGCTGCCAGTCCGGCCAGCCAGACGATCTGGACGCCTTCCTGGCCGGATACGATATCCTGTACCGCGACCTCTGGCGGCTGGCCGAGGGCGCGCGCTGGGACGCCAACGTCGATATCGGCGACGCCGCCTCCGCCGCCCGCATCGCCGCCGAGAAGGAATTCGCAGAGAAGCTCGGCAACGCCGAACTGATCCTGACGGCCCAGGAGTTCCTCAAGCGGGACGGCCTGAGCTTCGAGCAGCGCAAGCAGCTCGAATACGTCCTGCTCAACGCGGCCAAGTTCCCGGGCACCATCCCCGAGACGACCACCGCCCTGATCGAGGCCGAGGCCGCCCAGAACGAGCGCCTCTACGGCTTCGAGTTCAGCGTGCAGCTGCCCGGCGAGGCGCCGCGCGCCGTCACGGCCAACGAGATCGCGACGGGGCTCACCGGAGCTCCCGATCCCGCCGCGCGCCGCGCATGGTGGGAAGCGAGCAAGGAGATCGGTCCGAGCCTGCGCGAAGGCCTGTTGCAGCTGCGCGACCTGCGCAACGAGACCGCCGGCAGCATGGGTTACAGCTCCTTCTTCGCCCTCGAGGTGAGCGAATACGGCCTGACGCCGCGGGAGATGATCGACCTGATGGACGAGGTGCTCGCGGGCCTCATGCCCCTCTACCGGCAGCTCCACTGCTGGGTGCGGCACGAGCTCGCAGCCAGGTACGGCGAGCCCGTGCCGCGCCGGCTGCCCGCCCACTGGCTCGGCAACCGGTGGGCCCAGGCCTGGCCGGGCATCGTCGAGGGCATCGACCTGGACGCCCTGGTCGCGGACAAGACACCGGAGTGGCTCATCACGCAGGCCGAACGCTACTACACATCGATGGGCTTCCCGCCGTTGCCGGCCGGCTTCTGGGAGAACAGCGACCTCTACGCCGTCGGCGCCGACAGCGAACGCAAGAAGAACACCCACGCCTCGGCCTGGCACATCGACCTGGACCAGGACGTGCGCTCGCTCATGAGCGTCGAGCCGACCTTCGACTGGCTCCAGACCACCCACCACGAGCTGGGCCACGTCTACTACTACCTCGCGTACAGCAATCCCGACGTGCCGTTCGTGCTGCGCACGGGCGCCAACCGCGCCTTCCACGAAGGCATCGGCACCTTGATAGAGCTGGTGTCCAGCCAGACGTCGTACCTGCGCATGATCGACCTGCTGGGCGAGGACGAGCAGATCGACCACATCCAGTGGCTGCTCAACCAGGCGTTGCTGGGACCGGTCACGTTCCTGCCTTTCGCCTGCGGCACCATGACCCACTGGGAGCACGACTTCTACGAGGAGCCGCTGCCCGCGGACCAGATGAACGCCCGCTGGTGGCGATACGTGGGCGAGTACCAGGGCGTGGCGCCCCCCGAGCCCCGGGGCGAGGAATGGTGCGACGCGGCGACCAAGACCCACATCAGCGACGACCCGGCCCAGTACTACGACTACGCCCTGAGCAGCGTCGTCCTGCACCAGCTGCACGATCACATCTGCCGGGAGATCCTGCACGAGGCGCCCCAGACGGCCACCTACTACAAGCGCCCGGAGGTCGGCGCCTACCTGCGGGAGATCCTGCGACCGGGCGCCACCCGCGACTGGCGCGAGCTGATGGTCGAGGCCACCGGCGGGCCGCTCTCTTCGCGGGCCATGCTGGAGTATTATCAGCCGCTGCGGGAGTGGCTCGAGGAGCAGAACGCTGGACGGGATGTGACCTTCGACTGACGGCTCCCGCACACCCGGGATCGCGATACGCTCGGCCGGCACCTTCACGGGTGCCGGCCGACGTTTTCGTGCCGGGGTCGGGCGCGTGCTAGAACGTGAGAACGACGCCCAGCTGATAGGCCGTCAGATCGGTCTCGCTGCACGAGGGCGCGTAGACGGGCACATTATCGACGATCGTGATATCGCCCTCGGTGAGGTACTCCGCCTCGCCGCCCTGCAGGTGGCTGACCTTGAGGTCCAGGAACACGCCGGGTTTCTTCTCGTCGCGGTTTCCTTCGCTCAGCCGGATCAGCAGGCCTCCGGCTCCGCCCCAGAAAGTGGCGAAGTCGTCGTAATTGGTCTGACGCGCCACCTCGTCGCCGTCCCACCAGTCCTCGTCCTCGAGCTTGGATTCGGTCCACAGGTAGCCGAGGCCGACACGGGCCTCGGCGTAAGGCTGCACGGCACCGGTCAAGGGGCGCCACTGGGCGAAGAGAAAAGCGCCGGCGAGGTTGTTGCTCGTGGTCAGATCGAAGTCCTCCACCAGGGGCAGGCTGCAGGTCCGGGTCTCGCTGCCGTAGATCATGGCGTTGAGACCGAGACCGAAGGTGAAAGACGGCCGCGGGCGCAGTCCGTAGTGGATCTCGAGGCCGCCGCCCTCGGTACCGACCGCGTCACCGAATTCGCCGGTGGGCGTGGCCAGCAGGAGTCTGACGCCTCCTTCCTGATCGAGGGCGCAGGCTGTCGTGGCGAGCGTGAGCAGGACGAGCAGGGTCGCGAATTTCAAGGTGTTCATGTCGGGTCTCCGTTTCCATACCAGGTCTTTTCGTTTTGGCTCGGGACACTGTCCGAGCGCGGGCAATTCACGCGTGACCAGGAAATTGCATTAAATGAACCATTGTTCAGATATGGAGTTTGATGAATGTATCTTATTCTGATACAGCGTGTTACGTGTCGGATTGAAGATGGCCGGCGTGGCAAAGATATATGGTGTTTTATCACATCTGTGGCGAAGCGTCCTCTCGACACTCCAGCAGTTCGGGGGAGGCACAATGAACCTCCCCCTGCGGAAGACCCAGCGCTCATATTCAACTCAAGCAGAGGGCATGTGTGGATGCACACACATGCGAAAGGCGACTCTCGAAGAGCCGGAGCCTCTCGCGTGCGTGTGCATCACCCTATGACCGGCCCACTAGATCATGAACTCCATCAGCCGCAGATGGTCCTCCCACGGCATGGCCTGCCAGCTCTCCGCGGTCACGGCCCCCACCGAGCGGGAGATCATCGAGACCACATGGGCGGTCGCATTGTCGGGGGCCTCGTAGATGTCCATGTAGTCGTAGGGACCGAGGATGGCGTAATGGGCCAGCCACTTCACGTCGGGACAGGCCGTCGTCACCTTCTGCATCCAGTCGCGGCTGAAGGCCTTGCGATCCTCAGCGCCGCGCATGGCGGCCGGCGCCAGCTTGGTCATCAGAACGAAGATGGACATGGAGTCACCTCCTGCTGGGGATGATTTCATATTAGCACAAAAGGGGTTGCATCGCGCGCAAGGCGGATCTATATTTGCATACTGACGCAATCGTGCAAACCAAGGATCACAACATGTCCTCACGACAGCCCTGCTGCTCAGATCTCCAGAAATGGCTCGAACCGGACACCTTCAAGGTGCTGGGAGATCCCAGTCGCACGGCCCTGCTGCTGCTGCTGGCGGATAGCCCCGGGCCCCGGACCGTGACCGCCTTGGCCGCCGGCTTGCCCATCGACATCTCGGTGGTATCGCGTCATCTGCGGATCTTGCGGGATGTGGGCGTCGTGCATGCGATCAAGCGGGGCAAGGAGGTCCATTATCACCTCGATTGCGGGGACCTGGCCCGGCGGCTCCGGCATCTGGCCGACGCCCTCGACGCCTGCCGCCCCTCTTGCGCACTCAAACCCGAGGAGTCGACATGACCGACACGAAACGCCCCGAAGACGCCGGGAAGCTGCGTGAAGCCGTTTCCGCGGGTTACGCCAGGATCGCTACGTCCGGCGGCGGCTGCGGCGGATGCTGCGGCGGCCCGCGAACCCGGCCGCAGGACATCAGTCTCGAGCTGGGCTACGACGCGAACCAGCTCGCATCCGTGCCCGCGGGCGCCGATCTGGGACTGGGCTGCGGCAACCCCACGGCTCTCGGCGAGTTGAAACCCGGCGAGATCGTGCTCGATCTCGGCTCCGGCGCCGGCCTGGACGCCCTGCTGGCCGCGCGGCAGGTCGGACCGACGGGACGCGTCATCGGCGTGGACATGACCGAGGCCATGCTCGACAGGGCGCGCGACAACGCCGTCCGGGGCGGCTTCGAGAACGTCGAGTTCCGCCGCGGGTTGATCGAGGAGCTCCCCGTGGACGACGCCAGCATAGATGCGATCGTCTCCAACTGCGTGATCAACCTGTCGCCGGAGAAGGACCGCGTCTTCCGCGAGGCGTACCGCGTGCTCAGACCCGGCGGCCGGATGCTGGTCTCGGACATCGTGCTCGAAGAGGCCTTGCCGCCGGAGATCGCCGAGCGTGTCGACGTCACCATCGGCTGCGTGGGCAACGCCTCGCTGCGTGCGGATTACCTGCGCACGGTCCGCGAGGCCGGTTTCGGTGAAATCGAAATAGTCGCCGAGAAGACGTACGGCGCCGACCTGCTGGCCGGCACCGCCTTCGCGGATGACATCGCCCGCGACCACGGCCTGTCCCTGGACGAGCTGGCCGAGCATCTGGGCAAGGTGACGAGCCTGAGTCTCAGAATACGCAAGCAAGTCTAGGACCGGCCAACATCACCTTGGCGACGGTCTCGGGCGGATCACCCGGGCGGACAGCGAGGGGACGCACACCCTTTTCTGGCGACTCTCGTAGAGCCGGAGCCAGAACAGGGTGTACGTCCCCTCGCAGTGCGTCGAGGCGCGAGTGTCAGCCCGAGACCATCGCCGAGGTGGTGTTGTCCAGGGTCGAACCGTGCAAACTGTGCGGGATCAGGAAGACTCCCAGCACGACCAGCGCCGCGACGATCGCCACGGCGCGCGGCCAGCGACCGTCCCCCCTGCGCCAGGACGCCCAGACCCAGGCCAGCACGGCCGCGGCCAGCTTGTTGTCGGTGAGGTCCTCCCCCAGGGGCCAGCCCGTCCAGTAGGCGCCGAAGGCGTATTTCTGCACGATGGGACCGAGGATCAGCCCGCCGACGACGAGCAGCCCCAGGGTGGTCAGGGACATCCTCCCGCGCCGAGGACCGTCCACGACCGCTTCCAGCCCGGTGCGCGTCGACCACAGCATGGCCAGGAACATGAAGAGTATGTGCGGCGCCAGCACGAGCCGGGGCACGTCCCCCTTGAAGCGGGCGACGACGGCCCGTTCACCGCTGACGACCAGGGTCTCGTCGTCCCGGGCCAGCACCACGCTGTATTCGAGCTTGCCCGCCGCCGGCTGCGCGGGCAGATGGGCGACCAGGCGATCCCCTTCGCGGGCCATGGGCGCCGTGATCCAGCCGTCGCCGGCGCCGAGCCGCCGCCACAGGATCCGGCCCGTCACGGCCGGGGTATCGACCTCGAGCCCAACCGGCAGATCGGAGCCGACATCGTGCGAACGGAGCAGTTCGCCCCTCACGCCGCCGCCGGCGAATTCGGCGTCGACGCGGACCTCGTAGGTCGGTCCGGTCACGCGCTGATAGACGGCCGAGACGAGGGTCAGCAGCAGGGCCGCAGTCCAGAGCATCCAGTTCCGCAAATCGGGCCTCCCGGGTAGGATCGGGACACACTACAACAGAGGCTGAGGCCTGTCCGCAGAAAACGACTTGCGATTTCATGGTTCGATCGTATTTTTTCGCGTGCGATAAACCACGGGACATGCGCGCAGGCCACCCTTGACCGGACAGGAATGCGATATCATACGCAACGCTTTTTATGATAACATCTTGACCGGTGCTCCCGTACTGCTTAGGGTATCGACGTCGCCCCACCGCTGCTTCACTCAGGAGAAATAATGAGGAACGGACACCCCCAGGGCCTGTACGTCTGCTTCGGCGCCGAGATGTTCGAGCGCCTCTGTTATTACGGCATGAGAGGATTGCTGATCCTCTACCTCACCAAGGCCCTGCTGCAGGGCGACACCAAGGCCATCGGCATCTACGGCGCCTACACGGCGCTGGTCTACGCCGCCCCGGTCTGGGGCGGCAAGCTGGCCGACGCTGTCCTGGGCTACAAGCGGGCGGTGATCTTCGGCGGCATCGTCATGGCCATCGGCGAATTCTTGATCCTCGGCGGGACCGAGTTCTGGCTGTTCCTGGGCATGAGCGCCATCATCGTCGGCAACGGCTACTTCAAGGCCAACATCTCCACGATGGTCGGCAAGCTGTACCGGGACGGCGATCCGCTGCGCGACTCCGGCTTCACCATCTTCTACATGGGCATCAACATCGGCGCGCTGCTGGCGACGGTCGCCGTGGCGCCCATCGGCGAGAAGTTCGGCTTCCACTGGGGATTCGGGCTGGCGGGCGTCGGCATGCTGATCGGTGTGGGCATCTTCCTCAAGGGAATGCACAAGCTGGGCACCGCCGGCGATCCGCAGAATCCCGACATGTTGCGTAAATACGGCAAGCTGGTCTACGGCGGGTCGCTGGCCGGCATCCCGCTGCTGTATGCCCTGATCACCTACGGGCAGGGCGTCGCGCTGTTAGGGCAGGACATCCTCTTCTGGATCCTGATCGGACTGCTGGTCTTCGTCTGCTTCAACCTGCTGCGCGCCGGCTTCCAGGGAGACCGCGTGCAGCGCGATCGCATCATCGTGCTGCTGATCCTGATGACCTTCAACGTCGTTTTCTGGGCCTGCTTCGAGCAGGCCGGCAGCTCGCTCACCCTGTTCGCCGACCGCAACGTGGACCGCGACGTCTTCGGACTCTACGAGATGCCTGCGTCGCAGACCCAGTTCTTCAACCCGGCCTTCATCATCATCTTCGGCAGCATCTTCTCGGTGATGTGGGTGAGCCTCTCGCGAATCGGGCGCAATCCGAGCATACCGATGAAGTTCGGGCTGGGCATCATCCAGCTCGGCCTGGGCTACCTGATGCTGCTGATCGGCAACGCCATGGCCGGCGACGCGGCCCTGGTGCCGTTGTTCATCCTGGGGTTCATGTATCTCCTGCACACCACCGGCGAGCTCTTCCTGTCGCCGATCGGCCTGTCCATGGTGACCAAGCTGGCGCCCAAGAACATGACCGGCAGTGCCATGGGCGCCTGGTTCCTGTCCTTCGCCTTCTCCATGTACGTTGCCGCCGCGCTGGCCAAGCTCACCGGCTCCGTGGGCGAAGGCGGGGTCGAGATCGCCGCCGCCGCCATCGAGCCGGCCGAGAGCCTGGCCACCTACGTCCACGTCTTCGGCGGCATGGGCTGGGTGACCATCGGCATCGGGCTGGTGCTCGTGGCGCTGTCCCGCCCGTTGAACAGGATGTTGCACGGCGTCGCATAGATCGTCTCACCGTGCAACGCGAAAAAGGCCGGCCCCTGGGGACCGGCCTTTCGCCATCCGGCCGCCTTCGAGACCAGCTCCCGCACTCGACGATTGACCGCGCCGCGGATCCTGGAGTATGGTCCACCGCGATCGCCGACACTCGCCAATCGGCGATTTCGACTGTCCACAGCGAATTCTCCGGCCCCGGCCACTCCTCTGGAGGCATCTGATGCAAACTGCCAAAACCCAAGCCGGTGAGAAGCCCAAAGGGCATCCCACGGGATTGAAGGCCCTGTTCTTCACCGAGATGTGGGAACGCCTGGGCTTCTACCTGATGCTGGGTATCCTGCTGCTCTACATCACCGACTCCGAACGCGGCGGGCTCGGCTTCTCCACGCGCACCGCGGCCGAGATCTACGGCACGTACATGGCCTTCGTGTACTTCACGCCGTTTCTGGGCGGCTTGATCGCCGACCGCTTCCTGGGCTTCCGCCGCTCGGTCTTGATCGGCGGCATCCTGATGGCGGCCGGCTACTTCTCGCTAGGCATCCGCAGCCTGCCGACCTTCTACGCCGGCCTGACGCTGCTCTGTCTGGGCAACGGCTTCTTCAAGCCGAACATCTCCGCGATGGTCGGCAACCTCTACGCCCCCGACGATCCGCGACGCGACACCGGCTTCAACATCTTCTACATGGGCATCAACATTGGCGCCTCGTTGTCGGCCCTGCTCTCCGCGCCCCTGCGCAACCTGTGGAGCTTCAACCTCGCCTTCACCGCTGCCGGCGTGGGTCTGCTGATCGGCACGTCCATCCTGGTGATCAACTGGAAGAAGCTCGCCAAGGCCGACCGCCAGACCGAACGCAGCGCCGAGGACATCTCGTTCAAGCAGGTCATCATGACCATCATCGTGCCGGCGGGCATCTGCGGCGTGATCGGCTACTTCGTCGGCGAGCGGGTCTCGTTCATCCGGGAGACGATCGGCTCGATCACCTTCGGCTTCATCGTGGGCATGCTGCCGGTGATGACCTACTTCGGCCTGATCGTCAAGCGGGCCAACCCGGAGGAGAAACCGGGACTGGCCGCGCTCATCCCCGTCTACGTGGCCGGCGGCGCCTTCTTCATGGTGCTGCACCTGAGCGGCGGCCTGATGACCGTCTTCGCCGAGCACAACACCGACCGCCGGGCCGAGTGGATCCCCGCCGCCACCGAGTTCTACGCCCAGAAGGCCATGCCCTCCTATTACGCCAACGCCGCCCCCGACCTACCGCGTCCCGACGAGCGCGTGCTGATCACCGTCGACGTCACGGGCGAGGCCATGTTCGGCGCGCGCATCATCGGCACCAACCTGCTGGGCGTCCTCGCCGCGCGTCCCGAGTTGCAGGTGTTCGACACCGACACAGCGGACATCCCCGAGGACCAGCAGTTCCTCGTCTGCAAGGTCTACGACGACGCGGACGTCCTGATCTCCGTCGGCACCGACGCCCACGGCGTGTCCACGACCACGGTGAAGGTGAACGAGGGCGCCCGCCAGCGGGACGAGGTCCTGTTGACCCGGTCGGTCGCGGGCGCGAACGTGCCGGTCGTGCTGGTCTCGGAGGAGACGCGCGCCGCGGTCTATGCAAACCGCGACCCGAACGTGGCGACCCTCGCCCCGGGTCGCTGGGTACGCCTGGTCAACGCGGAGATGTTGACCGGTCTGCTCAACCCGGTCTTCGTGGTGGTGCTGACGCCGCTGGTGGTCGCCTTCTTCGGCTGGCGGGTCGCGCGCAAGCGCGCCATCAGCACCGCGCGGAAGATCTTCCTGGGCATGGTGATCACGACCGTGGCCCTGCTGATCATGGCCCTGGGCGCCAGTCTGGGCCAGGACGGGGCGGCCAAGACAGCGATGATCTGGATGGTGATCTACTACCTCGTGATCACCGTCGGCGAGCTGTGCCTGTCGCCGATGGGCCTGTCCCTGGTCACCAAGCTGTCGCCCAAGCGTCTGGTCGGCCTGATGATGGGCGGCTGGTTCCTGGCCACCTCGGTCGGCAACAAGCTGTCGGGGTTCATCAGCGGCCTGGAGCCCGGCACGCAGGTGTTCGTCATCCTGGCGGTGGCCATCCTGGGCGTGGCGGCCTTCATCTTCGCGATGCTGCCGCGGCTGGACGCGGCCATCAGGAAATACGGCGCGTAACGGCGCATCCTCGACACGACGAGAGGGACTGCCCCGCGGCCGTTCCTCTCTGCTTGTCGGCCGGCTAGGCCTCGGCTTCCATCTCCGCCTGCTGCAGGAAGGTGAAACGCGCCGTGCGCGGTTGCACCAGCCGCTCGAAATCGGCGTAGGACATCCGCAGCAGCTCGGTGTGGGTGCCGGCGGGAAAGGCGATGCGCTGCGCGTCGGACATGGAGCCCGACACGTAGACGTCCAGATCGTAGACGTTGCCGAAAGGCGGCATGGCGCCCAGATCGCAGTCGGGGAACATCTCGTGGAAATCCGGCTCGGTGGCCAGGCTGATCGTTTCCGCGCGGGCGGCCTGCTGCAGCAGGGTGAAATTCACCTTCTCCGGCGCCGGCAGCACGGCCATGGCCATCCTGCCATCGAGCTTGATCATCACCGTCTTGGCGAACTCGCGGCCGGGGATGCGCGCGCGGTCGGCCGTCTCCTGGGCCGAGTAGGCCTGCGGGTGGTTGATCCTTTCGTAGCGGATCCCGTGCTCGTCCAGGTATTCCAGCAGTTTCTCGCATGCCATGTCGGAGCCTCCTCGGCGAAGGACCACGATGGCGTGCCTGCGGTGTGGATCGGAATGAATGCTCGGCGCAGGTCGCGGGGAGGGTGCTGCCGCTGATGGACCGCGCGGCGGCGGCCCCCGCCCGCTCACGCGTGTGACGCCGACATCATAGCACATCCGGACCTGGAAATGTCGCTCAGAAGTAGTAGTGGATACCGGCCTGCGGGAAGATCATCAGGCTGTTCTCGTCGTCGCCACGGCTGGTGAAGACTGCCTCCACCTGCACGGCCGTGCGCTCGCCGAAGAGGCGCTCCAGCCCCACGCCGAAACCCGTGTTGATATGATCCCTGGTGCGGTCCTTTTCCCTGTGGTAGAAGTGGGCCAGCCCGGCGCTCAGGTACAGCTTGTCCCGGCCGCTCTGGCGCAGGATGTAGTGCAGCGAGAAGCCGACGTTGTGGCGGTTGTCGTCCCTGTTGTTCCAGATGCCGCCCGCAGCCTGGCCGTACAGCCACCACTTGATGGGAAACTTGTACGAGAGCCCGAACCCCCCGGACAATCCCGTGTGCATACCGATGGCCTCGTAGAGGGGATCGTCGACCCGGTTCCAGTCCCGCACCTGCGCCGTGGCCGACGATGCGGCGGCCAGCAGCAGCAGAACGATCAGGAACGGACGGGGATGGATCAGCCTGTGAGACGACATGACGGGGGACCTCCGTGTTCCACGCTAACCGGATCAGCCGGTCCGCAGCGCCACTCATACGCAGCCGGGCGTCCGCGGTTCCACGCTGTCCAAGGTAACACCTGCATGCCTTGCGGTGTAGCCAGGAAATGCAACAACGGGAACGGGGCCGGATCGGAATGAACCGACCCGGCCCCGCCGCGCTACCCGGGAATCCTCCCGGAAACGGTGTCACGAGCAGCCGGAGGTGGCCGCGCAGACCATGCAGGTATAGCAGTTGCCGCTGCGTACCATCATCGATCCGCACTCCGGACAGGGCGGCGCGTCGGCCTGGGCCCGGAACACCTGCTTCTCGTTGTTCTCCATGGTGATCCGGCCGCTCGAATCGGGAGTCACGGGCGTATCCTCGTGCAACCCGGTGTCCAGCTCGGGCCTGTGCTGCTCGGCGACCTTGCTCTTGCCGAACTTGAGCTTCATCCAGCGGAAGATGTAGTCCATGATCGACTTGGCTACCGGGATCTCGGGGTTCGTGGTGAAACCGCTCGGCTCGAACAGCGCATGACTGAACTTGGACGTCAGCACCTCCAGCGGCACGCCGTACTGCAGCATGATCGAACAGGCCGTGGCGAAGCTGTCCATCAGGCCCGAGACGACCGAGCCCTCCTTGGCCATGGCGATGAACATCTCGCCGGGCTGGCCGTTGGGATAGAGCCCGATGGTCAGATAGCCCTCGTGGCCCGCGATGCTGAACTTGTGGGTGATGGCGGCGCGTTCGTCGGGCAGACGCACGCGCTGGGGCGAGGGCGGCGATTGCCTGTCCTCCGCGGGCTTCCGCGCCTGCTTGGCGCCGTCCCTGCTGGTGTTCATGGGCTGGGTGCGCTTCGAGCCGTCGCGATAGACGGCGATGGCCTTCAGACCGAGCTGCCACGCCTCGATGTAAGCCTCGGCGATCTCCTGCGGAGTCGTCTCGTTGGACATGTTCACGGTCTTGCTGATGGCACCCGACAGGAACGGTTGGACGGCGGCCATCATGCGGATATGTCCCATGTGGTCGATGCTGCGCCTGCCTCCGATGGGCTTGAAGGCGCAGTCGAAGACAGCCTCGTGATCCTCCTTGAGACCGGGCGCGCCCTCGATGGTCTCGTGCTCCTCCAGATGAGCCAGGATCCGTCTGCGCTCCTCCTCGGTGTAGCCGAGGCGCGTCAGGGCCTCGGGCACCGTGTTGTTGACGATCTTCAGCATGCCGCCGCCGACCAGGTTCTTGTACTTGATCAACGCCATGTCCGGCTCGATGCCGGTGGTGTCGCAGTCCATCATGAAGCCGATGGTGCCCGTGGGCGCCAGCACCGTGACCTGCGCGTTGCGGTAGCCGTAGTCGTACCCGACGGTGTAGGCGTCGCTCCAGACCGCCTTGACGGCGTCCAGCAGCTCCTCGGGCACGCGATGGGCGTTGATCCCGTTGATGTGCGAACGGTGCTTCTGGATGACCTGCAGCATGGCGTCTCGATTGGGCTTGTAGCCCGCGAAGGGGCGGAAGTGCTCCGCCATGCGCGCCGAACTCAGGTAGGCCTGCCCGCACATCAGGGCCGTGACCGCCGCGGCGTAGTTGCGGCCCGCGTCGCTGTCGTAGGGCAGCCCGCGCGACATGAGCAGGGCGCCCAGGTTGGCATAGCCCAGACCCAGCGGCCGGTAGTGGCGGGAGTTCTCGGCGATGGCCTCGCGCGGGTAGCTGCTGTTGTCGACGACGATCTCCATGGCCGTCAGCATCACGTCAACGGCGTGGCGAAAGGCCTCGATGTCGAATTCGCCGTCCTCGCGGCGGAACTTCATGAGATTGAGCGAGGCCAGGTTGCAGGCCGAGTCGTTGAGGAACATGTACTCGGAACAGGGATTGGACCCGTGGATGCGGTCCGTCGCCGGACAGGCGTGCCAGTCGTTGATCGTTGTGTCGTACTGGAGGCCCGGATCGCCGCAGACGTGTGCGCCCTCGGCCATCATGTCCAGCAGCTCGCGCGCGCGGTAGGTGTCCATGGGCGTGCCGTCGGTCACCGCGCGGGTGGTCCAGGTGCCGTCGGCCACGACCGCCTCCATGAACTCGTCGGTGACGCGCACCGAGTTGTTGGAGTTCTGGAAGAAGACCGAGCCGTAGGCCTCGCCGTTGAAGGAGCCGTCGTAGCCGGCGTCGATCAGGGCCCAGGCCTTGCGTTCCTCTCTCACCTTGCAGTTGATGAAGTCCACGATGTCGGGGTGATCGATGTTCAGCATGACCATCTTGGCGGCGCGACGCGTCTTGCCGCCGGATTTGATCACGCCGGCGAAGGCATCGTATCCCTTCATGAAGGACACGGGGCCGGAAGCTTCGCCGCCGGTGCTGAGCTTCTCGCGCGAGGAACGCAAGGGCGAGAGGTTGGTGCCCGTGCCGCTGCCGTACTTGAACAGCAGGCCCTCGGTCTTGGCCAGGCCGAGTATGGACGCCATGCTGTCCTCGACCGAGTTGATGAAGCAGGCCGAGCACTGGGGCTTCTTCTCGACGCCGACGTTGAACCATACCGGCGAGTTGAACGCGGCGTGCTGGTGGACCAGCAGATAGGTCAACTCGGCGCGGAAGGTCTCGGCGTCCGCGGGGGACGCGAAGCAGCCGTCGGCGATGCCCCAGTCGGCGATGGTGTCGGCGACGCGGTGGACCAGCTGGCGCACGGACCGTTCCCGGTCGGGCGTGCCCAGTCCTCCCCTGAAATACTTCTGCACCACGACGTTGGTGGCCATCTGCGACCAGGACTTAGGCACTTCCACGTCCTTCTGCTCGAAGATGACCTCGCCTTCCTTGGTGACGATGGAAGCGTCGCGATGCTCCCACTTGATCTCGTCGAGGGGATTGATGCCGGGTGCCGTGCAGCGTCGCGCGAAACGCAGGCCGCGCCGCGAAGCCGCTGCGCGGACCTCTTCCCTGAAGTCTTCCCCGGCCTGCCCGGCGAGGGCGGTCAGATCCAGTTCGGGTGCCATGTCTGCAGCGGGTCGGGCATCCATACCCAGTTCAGTTCCCGCGGCTGCCTGCAGTCTCTTCTCCGTGCGATCCTTCATGGAGATCCTCTTTCCTGATGCGCTGTCCATTGCCTCTATGTTGCCCGTCTCGCCGGGTCGCGGATCACGTGCGCCGGATCCTCCGACGCGACAGCCGTGTGCCTCCACAACCCCTCTACGACTGGTTTTTCGAGCGTGCCGGGATGCCCGTTTTTGCAGATTCACACCATTGTGTCAAGCTTGGTCATCCGAGTGGCGGACCCCAATATCTTGTGGGGGGAGCCATAGATTAGGTACTACGGGTGGGATGACAAAGGAGAAATTCCGACCGGCCGGGGCGCGGAAAATACCCCCCTTCCGGACCCGTTTTCCGCGACGCTGCAAACGGCCCCGCCGGCTCCGTAATCGTGTCGCATGCGTCGCGAGGCGCACCGAAAAAAGAAAAGGAAAAAAGCGCCGCCGCGGACGGGCGAACCTTCCCGGAGGGTCGGGGTGTTTTTGAGAACACCCGCGTGACTCGTGTACCGCCATGAGGAAAAAACAGTTACACCGTGAAGACACGGCGGGACGAAATGACCCGCCCGCGAATCAACCGTGCAGGCGCCGCTCAGGCGTGATCGACGACGATGCCGGCGACGATTTCGCGGATCCGGTCGCGGCCGGCGGCAAAGGCCGCGTGGATCTTCTCGGGGCTGCCGGTGGCGGACATGGGGTCGGGGATCGGGCACTTGAGATGGCGCTCCGGGTGCGCCAGGACGGGCAGGAACAGTGTTGCCTGGCGGCTGAGCGTCACGATCAGGTCGAAATCGTCCAGGGCGAGTCCGTCCAGGCTCTTGGTGTGCTGGCCTTCCATCGAGATGCCGACCTCGGCCATGGCCGCGCGGGTCCGGTCGGTGATCGGGTAGGTGATCAGGCCGGCGCTGCTCGCTTCCCAGCCGTCGGGAAAAAGCGCACGCGCCCAGGCCTCGGCCATCTGGCTGCGGCACGAGTTCGCCGTACACATGAACAGGACCTTCATCGACGCTCCTCCGGGAAACCCAGGCGAGGCAGGCCGTCCTCGCGATCGCCCGCTCCGCCCAGTTCCACCGTCAGGACCGCTGCAAGAATCAGTCCCGCCCCGGGGATGGCCGCTCCGGTAAGGCGTTCCCCGATGGCCAGCCAGGAGAAGAAGGTGGCGAAGACCGGCTCCGCGGCGAAGATCAGGGCGGCCCGCGAGGGCGAAGTATAGCCCTGGTAGCGGTTCTGCAGGTAGAGGCCGGCCAGTGTGGACAGCAGCGTGGTCACGATCAGCGCGGTCAGCAACGTCCCGTTGGGCTCGAAGCGCATATCCTCGATCAGAACGGCCCACAGGCCGTTCAGGACGGTGCAGACGGCCAGGGTCCAGAACAGCAGGGGCAGGTACGAGGTGCGCACCAGGGCGAAGTTCAGCCGCGACAGGTAGAAGGCGTACGAGACGGCGCAGCCCACGGTCCAGACGTCGCCGGCCACGATCCCCTTGAGGTTGGGCTGGGTCAGCAGCCACAGTCCGGCCAAGGCCAGGGCCACGCCCCCGATCACGCTCGCCGAGGGGCGCACGCCGTGCCAGCAGAAGATGATCAACGGCACCAGCACCACGCTCAGGGCGGTGATGAAGGCGCTGTTGTTGGCCGTGGTCGTGTGCATGCCGATGGTCTGGGTGGTGTAGCCGACGGCCACCAGCACGCCGAGCAACAGGCCCCAGCGGATCGCCTGACGGTCGGCGATCAGTCCCCGGCCCCGCCGGCGCAGATCGTCCGGCAGGGACCGCGCGAAGAGGGGCCACCCGGCCAGCAGGATGAGCGTCGCCGCCGTGAAACGCACCGCGACGAAGAGCGTCGGCGAGCAGTAGGCGGTGGCGGCCTTGATGGACGGGAACGACACGCCCCAGCAGACGGTCACCAGCAGCAGCATCAGCTCCGCCCTGCGCACCGGGCCCATCTCAGGCTCCCGCGCCGGGACCGTCCGCCTGCGGCGGGACCAGCGAACCCAGGACGCGCCGCGCCTCCTCGGCGCCGGCGGCGATGATCTGCGGGGTGAGGCGGAAATCCTCGAGATTGATCCGGCGCATGGGCGGCGCGATCAGGATATCCGGCGGATGGTCCGCGAGCTGGCGCCGGCAGACCTCGGTCTGGAGGATGTCGACGGCCTTGAGCAGGATGTCGGCGGCCAGGTTGCGGCGGCGGAAGGTGAGCGTCTCCCAGAACCGGCTCCAGTTGCGCCAGTTGGACGAATCCGCGGGCACGACCGGCCTGTCCAGGGGAGGCTGGAAGTCGCAGGCCACCACCCGGTCCACGTCGTACTCGCGGATCACCTGTACGGGCACTGTGCTCTTGAGCCCGCCGTCCACCAGGTTGCGGCCGTCGCGCTCCACCGGCACGAAGGCGCCCGGGAAGGCGCAGGTGGCGCGGATCGCCGAGGGCAGATCGCCGTCGCGCAGGTAGACCAGCTCGCCGGTGTCGATGTCGGTGGCGGAGCAGACCAGCGGGAACTCCAGGTCCGCGAAGCGGGGCGGCAGGTGGTTCGCCAGCCATTGCTGGAAACGGCCGCCGCGCATGATGCCGCCGGCGACGGAGATGTCGAAGACCTCGGTCCACTTCAGGTGGGTGGCCAGATCGCGCATCTGCGCCGCGGAATGGCCCGCCGCCCAGAAGGCGCCGATCATCGCCCCCATGGACGTGCCCGCCACCGCCGCGGGGCGCAGCCCGGCCTCGAGGAGCACCTCCAGGATGCCGATGGCGGCCAGACCCCGGGCGCCGCCGCCGCCGAGCACTACGCCGGCCCGGTTGCCGGGGGGAAAGCGGTAGAGCGGCTTCTCGCACATGGCATCAGGCCTCGGGCTCGAGGTCCAGCAGGGGTTCGCCCGCGGCCAGGACCTGGCCGGCCGCCGCGTGCACCCGGGCCACGCGCCCGTCCAGCGGCGAGACGATCTCCGTCTCCATCTTCATGGCCTCCATGATCAGCAGGGGCGCGCCGGCCGCCACCCGGTCCCCCTCGGCCACCAGCACCTTGACCACGATGCCGGGCATCTTGGCGACCAGGTTGGGCTCGTGTTCGCCCGGATCGCCGAGGTCGTCGCCCTCGTCCTCGTCCGGCAGGCGCAGCGTGTACACGACGCCGTCCAGGAACACCAGCCGTTCGGAGCCGCGCCGGGCCACGTAGGCCCGTCCGCGCGCGCCGTCCAGCGCGAAGGCGACCTCCGCGCCGTCGTTCGCGAGGATCTCGACCGGCGACGCCGCGCCGTCGAGCGTCACGCGCCAGGTCACGCCGTCGCGACGGACGGCCAGCCTGTGCACGTCGGCGCCGTGTTGCAGTTCCAGATGCACGTCTACTCCAGTCCGTTGAGACGGAAGGGGCCCAGGCGGTCCCAGGGCGAGGACCGGGAGCCCGCCGCAGGGGCGGGCGGTGGATTGGTACCGCCTAATACCCCTAACCCGCTGCTGGCCGTGGCCGAGAGGTTGAGCTATCCGTGCGAGAGGTGCGATGGTAGCGGACGAATACACCGTAGTCAGCG
>JAHIYU010000181.1 GCA_018814885.1 bacterium
CCGGCGCAGCTTGCGGGGCGTGACCGCCGCGGCCGGCACGCCGCAGGCCTCGCCGCGCCGTGTCTTGACCTCGACGAAGGCCAGATCCGGACCGCGCCGCACCACCAGATCCAGTTCTCCCTCCCGGACCCGGAAACGCGTCGCCAGGACGCCGTAGCCCTCGTACTCGTAATAGAGGCGGGCCAGGCTCTCGCCGAGCCTGCCCAGGATCTGCTTGTCGCGTGACATCGCCGGACTCCGCTTTCCGGGAGGAAGGCTGCGGATCGGCAGCAAGAGTCCTACCAGAGGCTCGATTGACGCAATCCGGCCACGGGACGGAAAGAGAAACGGTGGACGCTGGCGGGCCCGCATTCGGCCAGGGAGGCCAGATGGCCCGGACTGCCGTATCCCTTGTGGGCGGAGAAACCGTAGGCGGGAAAACGTGCGTCAAGTTCCACCATGATGCGGTCGCGCACGACCTTGGCGACGATCGAGGCCGCAGCGATCGCGGCGCTACGCCCGTCCCCCTTCACGATGCAGGCGCAGGGGCAGTCGAGCGGTGGCGCGTGGTTCCCATCGACCAGCACGAGGTCCGGGCTCGCGCCCAGCAGCCCCACGGCGCCCGACATGGCCTTCAGGCTGGCGCGCAGGATGTCGGTGCGGTCGATCTCGCGGGGCCAGACGGCGAAGGCGCCCCACGCGAGGGCGCCCTCCAGGATCGAGGCGTAGAGGCAGTCGCGCTTGGCGGCCGAAAGCCGCTTAGAGTCGTCGAGGCCTTCGGGGCACCAGCCTGGGGGCAGGATGGTCGCTCCGGAGACCACGGGGCCCGCCAGGCAGCCGCGGCCCGCCTCGTCGACGCCGGCGATACGCAAGCGGCCTCCGCCGGAGTACGCGCTGTCGAAGCCGGCGAGACTGTCGTCCCGGCGACTCACTTGCGGCCGAACTGCTTCTCGCGGATACGGGCCTTGCGACCGGTCAGGCCGCGCAGGTAGTAGAGCTTGGCGCGACGCACGCGGCCGCGGCGAACCACGTCGATACCGGTCAGGTTCGGGCTCTGCACGGGGATGACCCTCTCGACGGCGATGCCGCTGGAGATCTTGCGCACCGTGATGGACGCCTCGTTGGCCGTGCCCTGGCGCGCGATGACCACGCCCTCGTAATTCTGGACGCGGGTCTTGCCGGCCTCGCTGATGCGCATCTTGCACCGGATCGTGTCTCCGATATTGAATTCGGGCAGGTCGTCGCGCAGGTTTTCCTGCCTGATAGAATCGATGATGTTGCTCATCGTCGCCTCCTGAGCTTTCCGCGCCGGCGCCGGGCCGGCATTCGCATGGTTCATCGCTCCGACTCGCCGCCGTCGGCCGTCGGTCCGTTCTCGTCGTCAATCAGGTCCGGCCGCCTCGCGCGGGTCCGATCCCTGGCCTCGGCCTCGCGCCATGCGGCGATCTTCGCATGATGCCCGGACAGGAGTATGTCAGGCACCGCATGCCCCCTGAACTCCGCCGGGCGCGTGTACCAGCAGCCATCGAGCCCGCCGGCCTGCGCCGTGGTGAAGCTGTCCGCGTCCGCCGAATCGCTGTTGCCCAGGACGCCCGGCAGGCGCCTGACCAGCGCATCGATCAGCACCAGCGCGGGAAGTTCCCCGCCGGTGAGCACGTAATCCCCGATGGAGACCTCCCGCGGACGCAGGATGTCCGCGACCCTCTGGTCGACGCCCTTGTAATGCCCGCAGATCAGGATCAGCTCGCCGGCTGCGCGCGCCGCCACCAGCAGCTCCAGCACCAAGGCCTCGTCCAGGGTCTCGCCCTGGGGGGTCATCAGCACCAGCGGCGCCGCTTCGTCCTCCCGCACGGCCTCTACGGTCTCGATCACCGGCGGCGCCATCATGATCATGCCGGGACCGCCGCCGTACGGGTAATCGTCGACCGTCCCGTGACGATCGACCGCATGGTCGCGGATGTCGGCCACCGTGTAGGTGACCTGTCCCTGCGCGGCGGCGCGCCCGAGAATGCTGGCGCCGAGCACCGACCGGACCATGTCCGGGAACAGGGTCAGTACCTTAATCGCCAGCGACATCCAGCAGCCCTTCCGGAGGATCGATCACCAGCGGGCCGGTCATCCCCTCGTCGGGAAGGAGGATCTGCGCCACCGCGGGTATCAACGTCTCGCCGCCGACTCCCGGCACGACCAGCGTGAACTGGGGACCGTGCCGACGCACCTCGTCCACCTTGCCGACGCTCTCTCCCGCCAGCGTCACGACCTCGCGGCCGAGATAGCGGAACGGCAGGCCACCGGGTGGTTTGGGAAAGTCCGTCTCGATATAGCGGCTCCGGAGGAAGCCCACCGAGCGGCCGATCGTCCCTTCCGCGGCGTCGCGGTCGGTCAAGCCCGCCGCGCTGACGACCAGGCAGTTGCCGCTGGTACGCCTGCCCCGGATCTCGAGCGCCGCGCCGTCGTCCCAGACCAGGTACGGGGACCCGAGCAGCGGCTCGTACCAGTCCAGGAGCGGATATACCTTGAACTCGCCCCGCAGCCCCACCGCCTTCACGACTTCCGCGATGGGTACGAACTCCCCTTGAAGCCGGTCACCCACGGCGGCTACTGGTTCTCTTCGGCGATCTCGAACCCGTAGTAACGGTTTCGCTTGGCACCGACGGCCTGCAACAGCGCACGGACCGCACGCGCAGTCTGTCCACCCTTGCCGATCACCTGGCCGAGATCGTCGGCGTGAACGCTCAGCCGGTAGACCTCCTCCCCGTCCCGCTCCAGCTTCTGGATCTGCACGGCCTCGGGGTGGTCCACCAGGTTGACGACGATGTACGAGATCAATTCGAGGACATCACTCATGGCGATCAGCCCTCGTCCTGGGTCGCATCCGCGTCGGCAGCCTCGGCTGTCGTCCCGTCCCGGGACGGCTCGGCTTCCGATTCGCCGGCGGCTGTCTTGGCGGCTTCAGCCGCAGCCGCGGCTTCGGTTGCCTTGCGCTCGTCCTCCTCCGCAGCCTTCTTGACGGCTTCGGTCTCCTTGGCGACGCGCGCGGCATCGGCCCTGGCCAGGGTCCTGTCAGCTTCGCGACTGGCGAAGTCCGCCCGCCAGAACGCCACCTTGGCGGCGACCTCCGTGGCGTCGAGGCCCTGTCGCTCCAGTTCCCAGCGGTAGAGGATGCCCTCGCGTTGAACGAGCGTACGGGCCGTCTCGGACATGGTCGCGCCCTTGCGCAACCAGGCCAGGATCTCCTCCTCCTGCAACTTGGCCTCGTAGGGCTCCGCGAAGGGATCGTAGTAGCCCAGGTTGGCCAGGTAGGCGCCGTCGCGCCTGTTGCGGCTGTCCGTGACGATGAGCCTGTAGAACGGCCGCTTCTTGCGTCCCATCCTCGTCAATCTGATGGTGGTCGACACGCGATACCTCCGGGTTTGTGTCGTTTGCCCACGGTCCTGGCGGACGGCCGACGCGACCGTCTCATGAAACCGCGAAATATGGTCTCCCGGGACGGGACTGACAAACCGGTCAGTGCTTGCCCAGAACCTTCTGACTGAACTGCTCCAGGCCGCCGGAGGCGTTGATCTGACGCATCATGCGGCGCATGTCGCGATACTGCTTGAGCAGCTTGTTCACCTGGGAGACGTTGGTCCCGCTACCTCGGGCGATGCGTTTGCGCCGGGAACCGTTGATGATCTCCGGGCGCCTGCGCTCGACGACGGTCATCGAGTTGATCATGGCCTCGACGCGCTTCATCTGGTTCTCGTCCACGTTGGCCTTGTCGAGCAGTTTGCCGTCCATGCCGGGTAGCATGCGCATGACGCCCTTCAGGGGTCCCATGCGCTTTACCTGTCGGATCTGCTTCTGAAAATCCTCCAGGGTGAACTCGTTGTTCATGAAGCGGCCGGCCATGGCCTCCGCTTCGTCGGTGTCCATGTTCTCCTCGGCCCTCTCGATGAGGGTCAGGATGTCGCCCATGCCGAGGATGCGGCCGGCCATGCGATCCGGATGGAAGATCTCCAGGTCGCCCAACTTCTCGCCCGTGGACACCATCTTGATGGGACGGCCGGTAATCTCGCGCACGGACAGGGCCGCGCCCCCCCGGGCGTCGCCGTCCATCTTGGTCATCACGGCGCCGTCGAAGCCCACGCGGGCGACGAATTCCTGGGCCACGGTCACCGACTCCTGACCGATCATGGCGTCCAGCACGAGCAGTTTCTCGTCCATGGGCACCGTCTTGTCGATGTCGGCGAGCTCGTTCATCAACGTGTCGTCGATATGGAGCCGGCCGGCCGTGTCGACGATCAGGACGTCGCACTTGTTGTCCTTGGCCCGCCGCAGCCCGAGCTTGACGATCTGGACTGCGTTCTTGCGTGTCCGGTCGCTGTGCACCGGCACCCCCACCGTCTCGGCCAGGGCGTGCAACTGATCGATGGCGGCGGGGCGATAGATGTCGGCCGCCACCAGCATGGGCGCGCGGCCATCCTTCTTCAGCCGCTGCGCCAGCTTGGCGCAGAAGGTCGTCTTGCCGCTGCCCTGCAGCCCCATGACCATGACCGTGGCCACTGGCGAGCGGGACAGGTTCAATTCCACGGTCTCGCCGCCGAGCAGTGCGACCATCTCGTCCCGCACGAGCTTGACGACCTGCTGGTCGGGCGTGAGGCTGTCCCAGACCCGCTGTCCGGCGGCGGATTCCCCGACCCTCGCCACGAACGCCTTGGCGACCTGGTAGTTGACGTCGGCCTCGAGCAGGGCCAGGCGCACCTCGCGGAGCACATCCTTGACGTTCTGCTCGGTCAGGCGCTCGGGCCCCGAGAGTTTTCTCAGGGCGCCGCCCAACCTGCTCGTCAACTCCTGGAACACCCGCTCGTCCTCTCGGCCTGGTCCTCTAACCACCCGTTTCACAAGTCATTGTGACCGACACACACAAAAACAACGGGCGGTCGCACAGTAACGCCCGGCCCATCTGGCAATCGGACAGGATAGCCCATGAAATGGCTTCGAGCAAGGGATTTATGATGTTCAGCCCGTCCCGCGCAGGCGCGAGATGGCGCCCGCCCTGTCCGGCGCCGCGAAGAGATGCGAACCCGACACCAGGATGTCGGCGCCAGCGTCCCGGCACCCGGGAGCGGTCTCGTCGTTCACGCCGCCGTCCACGGAGATGGCGAAATCCAACCGCGATGCGTCCCGCCAGGCCACCAGACGACGCATCTTGTCGAGCGCGGCGACGTCGAAGCTCTGCCCCCCGAAGCCGGGCGGCACGGACATGACAAGTACCAGATCCACCGTTCCGAGGTAGGGCTGCACGGACTCGATCGGCATGTCCGGGTTGAGTGAGAGGCCGCGTCGCAGACCCAGCTCACCGATGGCCGCGAGGGTCTCCGCCACGTCGCACGCCGACTCGACATGGATCGTCAGCGCGTCCGCGCCGGCCTCGGCGAAGGCCGATATGTACCTGTCGGGGCGGGTCATCATCAGGTGCGTGTCCAGCAGGAGCTCCGTGCAGCGCCGGATGGCCGCGACGATGAAGGGGCCGAAGGTGAGATTCGGGACGAAGTGCCCGTCCATCACATCAAGATGGAACAGGTCCGCGCCTGCCGTGGTCATGTCGCCGATCTCGGTCGCGAGTCGCGTGAAGTCTGCCGACAACAGGGACGGCGACACCGCCACCTCACCTTGTCGAGGCCACCAGCTCAATGGTCTCTCCCTTGATGATGCGTGTCCCTGGCACCGGATTCTGCGCGAGCACCGTGCCGTGCGGAACGTCCCGGTCGCGTTCGAAGCGGACCGGCGCGATGACGCAGCCCGCGCCTTCGATCGCTTGTTGCGCCGCGTAGAGCGCCTGTCCGCGCAGGTCCGGCATGAGATAGGCTGGCGTCGGCGGCGGCTCGGCGATCACCAGGTCCACCTCCCCTCCCTTGCGCGTACGGGTGCCGACGGGCGGGAAGTTCATGGCGACGGTGGCTGCCACCCAGCCGTCGCGTTTCATGTGCAGGATCCGCCCGACGCGGTAGGATTCCCGCTGGAGCGTGTTCTCGGCCTGCTGCCGTGACAGGCCCGACAGCTGGGGCACCTGCCCCGCCGGCGGTCCGGCGCTGACGACCAGGGCGACGCTGCGGCCCTCGCGCACCGTGTGGCCGCTCTCGGGAAGCTGGCTGATCACGATGCCGGCCGAGAGAGTGGGATGCGTCTCCTCACGCACGATCTCGACCGCAAGACCCGCCTGCGCGGCCGCCCGGCCGGCGTCGGCCGTCGCGCGTCCGGTCAGATCCGGCACGCGCACCTCCGCGTTGTTATGCACGAGACGGGGCACGAGCAGGGCGTTGGACAGCACCAGGCCGACGGCGAAGACCGCCGCCAAGGAGACCAGCAGCAGGATGAATTGCCATACCTTCATGCTCGATCCTCCCGTCGCCGCAGCCTGGCGGCTAAGAAGCCGTCCGCACCGTCGCGATGCGGCAGCCACGTCCGTCGCCACGCGGTATCCGCCGCGCCGTCGGCGGGCGCCGGCACCAGGTCAGGATATTCCCCGCGCAGTTTATCCACAACCCCTTCGTTCTCTTCCGGTTCCAGGGAACAGGTCGCATATAGCAGCTGTCCCCCGGGACGGGTGACCCGAAAGGCTTCACGCGCCAGTTCGTACAGACGCGACGCGCTCCGCGCCAAGAGGTCCGGCCCGACGCGCCACCGCCCTTCGGGATGCCGGCGGATGACACCCGTGCCGCTGCAGGGACCGTCCAGCAGGACGGTGTTGAAGGTACGATCGGCGAAGGGAGCGAGCCGGCCATCGGCCGAGACCAGGAGGTCCGGGCCGATTCCGGTCCTGGTCGCCGCATCGGCCACCAGGGTTAACCGCGCGCGGTCCAGGTCCATGGCGATCAGGATCGCGCCGTCGCCCAACGCGGTCCGCAGACGCAGTGTCTTGCCCCCCGGGGCCGCGCAGGCGTCGAGGGCCGGCCCACGGATGCCAGCGCACAGATATCCCGTCGCGGCCTGGACCGCTTCGTCCTGGACGATGAGCGACGGCTCCCGCGCCAGGATCGCCCGGAGATCGGCCCGAGAGGGATGGTCCTCCAGAACGAGCGTGCGGTCGGTGAGACCCCCGGTCCGTACCTGGAGGCCGGACGCCGTGAGCCGCGCCGCGACCGCCGTGGTTGTCGCCGGCGGCAGCACGTGACAGGCGAGCGGGGGTCGGCGGTTGTTGCACGCGCAGAGACGCTCGGTCCCGTCGGGACCGTACCTGTCTAGCCAGCGCTCGATCAGCCAGGACGGGTGGGAATGCCAGGCTGCCAGATGCGCGACCGGATCAAGGTTGCGATCCGGGAACAGCGCCCGCAACGAATCGGTGTTCCCGCCGGCCTGCGCCAGTTCCCGGGCCACCGCGTGCAGGAGCCCGTTCACGTAGGGGGCGGTCTTGGCGCCGCCGACCTCGCGCGCCAGCCGCACGCTCTGGTCGACGGCCGCGTAGACGGGAACCCTGTCGCAGGCCAGCAACTGATGCAGCCCGAGGCGCAGGACGATACGGATCGCGCGCCGCACGACGTTCACGCGCCGCGAAAAGCGTCCGATCAGGTGGTCGTAGCGTCCCTGCCACTGGAGCGTGCCGCGGACCAGTTCGGCCAGGAAGCGTCGGTCCCTGTCGTCGCCCATGGCATCCATGGCCTCCGCCAGCACTTCGTCCAGCGTGCCGCCTTCGGCCACGGCGATCAGGCTTTCCAAGGCCCGGCGACGGATGGGATCGGCGCTCATGAGCACAGACGGACGCCGGGTTCTACGGGGCATCCCCGCAGGAATTCCGCGGTCGCCATGGGCACGCGGCCGGGATTCTGCAAGCTGGTCACCAGAAGGACGCCTTCGCCGCAGGCAACGCGCAGGCCGTCGTCGTCGGCCGCGACAACGGTACCGGGTTCGGCCGCGAGCGTGCCCATGGCGTAGGGGCGCGCGGACGTGATCTTGACGAGCCGCTCGCCCAGGAAGGTGGTGGCGCCGGGCCAGGGCTGCAATCCGCGTATCTGGTTGTGCACCACCGTGACGGGTCGTTCCCAGCGTATCGGCGAGAGAGAACGGTTCAGCTTGGGCGCATAGACCGCCCCGGTCTCGTTCTGGGGCTGGTGTTCCAGGGAGCCGGACGACAGGCCGCGGAGCGTGGTCACCATCAAGTCCGCACCCAGTCCGGCGAGTCGCGCCATGAGTTCCCCCGCCGTCTCGTCGGGATCGATGCCCACCGCGCGCTGTGCCAGCACGGGCCCCGTGTCGACGCCGGCCTCCATCTGCATCACGCTGACGCCGGTCCACTGGTCGCCGTGCATGATGGCGTAATGCACCGGGGATACGCCGCGCCAGCGCGGCAACAACGAAGCGTGCAGGTTCAGGCAACCCAGCCGCGGGCCTTCCAGCAGCGGCCGGCGCAGGATGTGGCCGAAGGCGACGACGACGATGGCATCCGGTTCGAGGGAGAGGACCCGTGCTGTCACGAGTTCGTTGTCCCCGGCTCCCCAGTCCAGCACGTCCAGTCCATGCCTGCGCGAGGCCTTCTTGAGTGCGGTCTCCTCGAAATTGCGTCCGCGCCCGGCGCGGCGATCCGGCTGGGTCACGATCAGCGGCAGGTCGAAGCGCGCCTCGACCAGGGCGTCCAGGCTCGGCACGGCGAAATCGGGGGAGCCCATCAGCACGACTCGCATTTCAACCCTTCCTCCCCGCTGTCAGACGGTGCCAGGCCATGTGCAGGGACACGCCCAGGCGCGTCCAGCCGCCAAGATGGTCTACGAGCAGCACGCCGTCCAGATGATCCAGTTCGTGCTGCAGGATCCTGGACAGCATCCCACCGGTGCGGATCTGTTTCGGATCGCCGCGGAGATCGCGGTAGCGAACGGTCACCACGCCCGGTCGTACCACGGCCCGATAGATGCCGGGAAAAGACAGGCAACCCTCGTCGAACGTCTCTGTCCTGGCTGAAACACTCGAGAGCTCAGGGTCGAGCAGCACTAGGGGACCGCCCGGGCGCCGGTCCGGCGGCCAGGCCATGATCAGGCGCAGGGGCTCGCCCAGCTGGGGAGCCGCGAGGCCGACGCCGTCGTGCTGGTGCATGATCCGCCGCATCTGACCGATCAGCTCGTCCAGGCCGGTTTCACGGGGCTCAACGGGCCGACAGGGGATGCGCAGCCGCGAATCACCGTAAAGGAGCAACCTGCGTTGCCGGGACGCCCTCGCTTGCATCGTCTACTGCTCGATGACTCCGGAAACCGCGCTGCGCGAGATCTCGACCTTCACGCCGTCGGCGATGGTGCAGACCAGCCGGTCTTCCTTGACATTGAGCACGGTGGCGAAGAGACCGCCGTTGGTGACGATGCGGTCGCCCTTCTTGAGGTTGCCCAGCATCTGCTTGTGCTTCTTCTGGCGCTGGGCGTTGGGTCGCCAGATCAACAGGTAGAAGACCAGCACCATCATGCCGATGAACAGGAAGTTCATCATCATGGCGCCCTGTCCCGAACCGGCCTGGCCCTCTCCGGGCGCGGGGCTCATGGCGAGGAAAGTCAGACAATCCGTGATCATGCTCGGCTCCTTCTCGTTTCATTGCCGGGCCATATCATGGCACATGCGATCGTTGCGGGCAAACACGGGTTGCGTCAACGACCACCCGGAGCGGCGTCGCGCGCGGCCGCGATGCGGCGTTGCTCACCTTCCCGCCATCTGGCCAGGAAGGCGTCCGCGAACGCGGCCAGGGTACCGGCGGCGATCGCCTCCCGCAGATCCCGCATGAGATCCTGGTAGACGTGGAGGTTGTGCAGGGTGGCCAGGATCGGACCCAGCATCTCGTTGGCGGCGAAGAGATGGCGGATGTAGCCCCGGCTGTGCCGCCTGCAGACCGGACAGGCGCAATCGGGGTCGAGAGGCCGGTCGTCGTCGGCGTAGGCGCTGTTGCGGACGACAAGCCGGCCGTCGCGGGTGATCGCCGTGCCGTTGCGGGCCATACGCGTCGGCAGGACGCAATCGAACATGTCCACACCCATCATCACGCTCTCGACGATGTCGTCCGGAAAGCCGACGCCCATCAGGTAGCGCGGCTTCTCCGCGGGCAGCAGGGCCGCGGTGTAGGCTGTCATCTCCCTCATCACGGTCACGGGCTCCCCGACCGAGAGGCCGCCGATGGCATAGCCGGGCAGATCCAGGGATGCGACCTGCTCGACCGAACGCGTCCGTTCGGCGGGGAACACGCTGCCCTGCACGATGCCGAAGAGGACCCTCTCCGCGCGGGCCTCCCGGTTGCGGCCGCCTGCGCCGAAGGCGTCGCGGCAGCGCACAAGCCAGCGCGACGTACGGTCGACCGCCTCGGCCACCGCGGACGCCGCAGCGCCGTAGGGCAGGCAGTGGTCGAAGGCCATGACGATGTCCGCGCCGAGCGCCAGCTGGATCTCCATCGAGAACTCCGGCGTGAAGCGATGCCGGCTGCCGTCAAGGTGCGAGCGGAACGAGACCCCGTCCTCGTCGACCCGGTTGAGGTCGCCGAGGGAGAACACCTGATAGCCGGCGCTGTCGGTCAGCAGCGCGCCGTCCCAGCCCTGGAAGCGATGCAGCCCTCCCCGCGCCGAGATGCGCCCGTGCCCGGGGCGCAGGTAGAGATGGTAGGTATTGCCCAGGATCAGCCGCGCGCCTGTAGCCCAGACCTGTTCGAAGGTCGCGGCCTTGACCGCGCCGGCCGTGCCGACGGGCATGAAGACGGGCGTCGGCACCTCGCCGTGGGGTGTCGTGAGCGAGCCCAGACGAGCCGCGCCGCCGATGTCGGTACGCTGCACGGTGAAGGAGAATTCGCCGGCGGCTTCACTCATCCCGCCTCGCCTCCCCGGGGACTCCCCCCGCGGTCATCACCAGCATGGCATCCCCGTAACTGTAGAAGCGGTAGCCCGCCTCGATCGCATGCCCGTAGACCTCCCGCCACACGTCGACGCCCGCGTACGCCGCGATCAGCATGAGCAGGGACGAGCCCGGCAGGTGGAAGTTCGTGATCAGGCCGTCGGCCACGGCGATCTCGTCCGGGGGCATGACGAACAGCCGTGTCAGCCCGGTCACGCACCAGCCTGCCGCCTCGCGTCGTGCAGTGCCAGCGAACACCGGCCTCTGCGTCGCATCGTCGGGCCACTCGGCGCGCGCGTCCGCCCGATCGGCCAGGCGCAGGCGGGCCACTGTCTCGAGCACACGCAGGGCGGTCGTACCGACCGCAATCACGCGGCCGCC
>JAHIYU010000182.1 GCA_018814885.1 bacterium
CCATCCGCTGCGGGCGCGTCCGGGTCGAGCGCCCGGCGGAATGCCGCCCAGAGACCGTCGTTGGGATCCGGCGCGTAGAGCGCCGGCGGGATACCGGGCCCGCCGCGGGAGAACCGGGCGATCAGCTCCCCGCGCGTGGTCGCGGGCGATTCGACGCCCGCGGGTGCCAGCAACACGATCCCGCCGAGGGCGACGGGTAAGACCGTGGCGGTATCCCCGTCCGCATCCCGGAAGAGTTGCCGCTCGTCCTCGGTCGGCATCCGGTACATGAATGCAACATCGGCGCGACGATTAATCAAATCCTCGAGCGCCTGGTTGGTGCCGCCGCCCAAGACGATCACGGCCAGGTCGGGGTAATCCGACCGATACCCGTCGGCCAGGACGTCCACCAGACCCGGAGCGAGGTCCCGGCCCGCAACCACGAGGGACGGCACCGCGTCCTGGCCGCCAAGGATGTCGCGAAGACGTTGCCAGCCCACACCGCCCCTGACGACCAGGAGCATGGCGATCGCGGCGACGTAGACCGTCAGCCGAATCAACAGCCACTTTCTTCGGCGTGATGCCATCATGTCCCGTTTTCGGTTGCGCCCGCGGCCGGGGCGCCTATAATCGGGCGTTGCAGGTCTTCAACCAGCAAGCGGGATCATGAACACGACGAACCCCGATCGCCTTCACCGGTTCGCAGCGAACGTGCGCGGTCGCGCGCGGCGACGGAGCCTTTCTTTGGCCGTACCGGCGATCGTGGGCGTCGTCGCGGCGATTCTGGGCGTCGGCTGCGGCAACAGCGTCGATTCCGACAGAGCCCCTTCTTCTCTCTCTATCCATGAAACCGCTTTCATGGACACGTTGCAAGCGAGAACTTTCGGATATTTCTGGGATCTTTGCGATCCCCGGACGGGTCTCGCGCCGGATCGGGCCCCCACGCCCTCCTTCGCCAGCGTGGCAGCGACCGGGTTCGCCCTGACGGCCTATCCCATCGGCGCGGAACGCGGATACGTCACACGTGCCGAGGCCCGCGACCGCGCGCTATCGACGCTGCGCTTCCTCTGGCTGGCCCCGCAGGACACCGCCGTGTCCGGCACGGCGGGCCACATGGGCTTCTTCTACCATTTCCTCGTGCCAGAGACCGGCGCGCGCTTCCGGGAGGTGGAGCTTTCGACGGTGGACACGGCCCTGCTGATCGCCGGCGCGCTGTTCTGCCAGTCCTACTTCGACGGCTACGCGACGGCCGAGAGGGAGATCCGCGCCCTGGCCGACTCGCTCTATCTGCGCGTCGACTGGACCTGGGCCTCGGTGCGTCCCCCGACCATCGGGCACGGCTGGACGCCCGAACGCGGCCACCTGCCCTACGACTGGCGCGGCTACAACGAGGGCATGATCCTCTACCTGCTGGCCCTCGGCTCTCCCACGCATCCCGTCGCGCCCGAGGCCTGGGGCGCCTGGACGGACGGCTATCGCTGGGACGCGTTCCAGGGGCGGGAGCACCTCGGGTTCGGTCCCCTGTTCGGGCATCAGTACACCCAGGTCTGGTTCGATCTGCGCGGCCTGCAGGACGCGTACATGGGCGCGCACGGTCTCGACTATTTCGAGAACTCCCGCCGCGCCACCCTCGCCCAGCGCGATTATGCCAGGGCCAATCCCGCCGGCTGGCGCGGCTACGGCGAGCGACTGTGGGGCCTGACCGCCTGCGACGGGCCCGTCCACCGGACGCTCGAGATCGACGGCGTTACGCGCCGCTTCGAGACCTACTGGGCGCGGGGCGCCTCGTTCACGTCCGTCGATGACGACGGCACCGTGTGCCCGTCGGCAGCGGCGGCATCGCTCCCCTTCGCGCCGGAGATCGTCGCGCCGCTCCTGCTCGCCCTGCGCGAGGACCACGGGGACCATCTGCTCGGCGCGTACGGCTTCCGCGACGCCCTCAATCCCACCTTCGACATCGACGCGCCGGTTCAGCACGGGCGGGTCGTGCCGGGGCGCGGCTGGTACGACACGGACTACCTCGGCATCGATCAGGGGCCGATCCTGGCCATGATCGAGAACCACCGCAGCGGACTGGTCTGGCGTTGCATGCGCCGCAATCCCCACGTGATCCGCGCGCTGCGCGCCGCGGGCTTCACGGGCGGATGGCTCAGCGATGCGGGCGGGGGATCGTGAGGCGCCTCGCCGGTCTCGTGGTCCCGCTGGCGGCGCTGGCGGCGTTGGTCGCGGGTTGCGGCCGCGATGACGGCGGGACGGTGGTGCGCTTCTGGGCGATGGGACGCGAGGGCGAGGTCGTCCGCGAGCTGCTGGCGGACTTCGAGCGCGAGAATCCGGACCTGCGCGTCGACGTCCAGCAGATCCCCTGGACGGCCGCCCACGAGAAGCTCCTCACCGCCCACGTGGGTCACGCCACGCCCGACGTGGCCCAGCTGGGCAACACGTGGCTGTCCGAGTTCGTCGCCCTCGACGCGATCGCGCCCCTCGACGCGCGCGCGGCCGCCGATCCGGCGATCGATCCCGCGGACCACTTCCCGGGCATCTGGGACACGAACGTGCTGGACGGCCGCCTCTACGGCGTGCCCTGGTACGTGGACACGCGCGTGCTCTTCTACCGCAGCGATCTGCTGGCCGCGGCCGGTCACCCCACGGCGCCGCAGGACTGGGCGTCGTGGCGGGCGGCCATGCGCGACGTCGTCGCGCAGGCCGGCGCGGACCGGCGCTACGGGATCTTCCTGCCGCTGAACGAATGGCCGCCGACGGTGATCCTGGGCCTGCAGGCGGGATCGACACTGCTGGACGCGGACGGGGGCCTGGGCGTTTTCTCGGAGCCGCCCTTCCGCAGGGCCTTCGACTTCTACCTCGGCCTGTTCCGGGACGGGCTCGCGCCGCCTGTCTCCAACAACGAGATCGCGAACCTCTACCAGGAATTCGCGCGCGGGACCTTCGCCATGTACATCACCGGCCCGTGGAACCTCGGCGAATTCCGCCGCCGCCTGCCCGAGGAGCTGCAGGACGCCTGGGCCACGGCGCCGCTGCCGGGACCGGAGCCGGGCGTCCCCGGCGTCTCGCTGGCGGGCGGCTCCAGCCTCGTGATCTTCAGGGATTCTCCCCGCGCCGACGCCGCCTGGCGCCTGGTGTCGTTCCTCTCGCGTCCCGAGCAACAGGCGCGCTTCTACGACCTGACCGGCGATCTGCCCGCCCACCGGGGCGCCTGGGAGCGGGCGGGCATCGTCGACGACCCGCGCGCCCGCGCCTTCCGCGACCAGCTCGAGCACGTAGTGTCCACCCCCAAGGTGCCGGAGTGGGAGCAGATCGCCACGCGCGTCTACGAGCGGGGGGAGACGGCCGTGCGCGGCTCGGCCACCGTCGAAGAGGCCCTCACCGCCCTGGATGAGGATGTGGCGCGGATGCTCGACAAACGGCGCTGGCTCCAGGCGCGCAAGGCCCGCGGCGCCGCTCCCGACGGGGCGGCGCCGCGATGAGCGGCGACCTGGAACGCCGCAAGACCAGGGCCGCCTGGTGGTTCCTGGCGCCGGCGCTGACCCTGCTGGCCGTGTTCTTCGTGCTGCCGGTCGCCGCCGGCCTCCTGCTCGGCTTCACCGACTTCGACATCTACGCGATCGGGGCGCCGGGCAACGCGCGCTTCGTCGGCCTGCGCAACTACGCGCACCTGCTGACGGACGCCGGTTTCTGGCGCACGTTCTGGAACACCCTGTTCTTCGTGGTCGTCGGCGGGCCGCTGTCGGTGGCGGCGTCCCTGGGCGCGGCGCTGCTGGTCGACGCCAGGGCCGCGCGGCTGCGCCCGCTCTTCCGCACCGTCTACTTCGCACCGGTGGTGACCACCCTGGTCTCGGTGGCGATCATCTGGCGCTACCTCTACCACCCGCATTACGGGCTCCTGAACCACGTCCTCGGACTGATCGGCGTATCGCCCGTCGACTGGCTGGGCGACCCGCAGTGGGCCATGCCGGCGATCATCCTGCTCGCGGTGTGGAAGAACTTCGGCTACAACATGCTGATCTTCGTGGCCGGCCTGCAGGCGGTGTCCACCCATCTCTACGAGGCGGCGGCCATCGACGGCGCCGGCGCGTGGCGGCGCTTCCGCCATATCACGTTGCCGGGTCTCGGTCCGACCTTCCTCTTCGTGGGCGTGACCACGATGATCGGCTACTTCCAGCTCTTCGCCGAGCCCTACGTCATGACCCAGGGCGGACCGCTGGGCAGCACGCGCAGCCTCGTGCTCTTCATGTACGAGGAGGGCTTCCGCTGGTGGCGCATCGGCACGGCATCCTCGGTGGCGGGCGTGCTGCTGCTGATCACCCTGGCGGGCGCGCTGCTGCAGTTCCGTCTGCAGGGAGGCCGCCGATGAACGGGCATCGCCTGCGCACCGCGCTGCTGCACCTCATGCTGTCGGCCGTGGCCCTGATCACCCTGACGCCGCTGGCCTGGATGGTGGCGGCGGCCTTCATGCAGCCCGGCGAGGCCAACTCCCTGCCGCCGCACGTGCTGCCCCGCGACCCCACCCTGGGCAACTTCGCGACCCTGTTCACCCGCCTCGACATGGCGCGCGCCTTCCTCAACAGCGCGCTGGTCGCCGTCCTGGCCACGGTCATGTCCGTGTTCATCAATTCGCTGGCGGGGTATGCCTTCGCCAAGCTGCCCTTCCCCGGACGCGAGGGCCTGTTCAGACGGCTGGCGATGGCCCTGGTCGTGCCGGCCCAGGTGGGCATGCTGCCGCTGTTCCTGCTGCTGCGCGAACTCGGCCTGGTCAACACCTACGCCGGCGTGCTGATCCCCTACCTGGCGAGCATCTACGGGATCTTCCTGATCCGTCAGTACGCCCTCGGCGTCTCCGACGAGCTGCTCGACGCCGCGCGCATCGACGGTGCGGGCGAGCTGCGCATCTTCGCCCTCATCGTGCTGCCGATCATCAGGCCGATCCTCGCCACCCTGGCCGCCTTCACCTTCCTGAGCGCCTGGAACGACTTCATGTGGCCGCTGATCGTGCTGAGCGACGGCGACATGTACACGCTGCCGGTGGCGCTGGCCAACCTGATGGGCGAGCACGTCCAGGACGGCGAGCTGATGATGGCCGGCGCCATGCTGACCATCGTTCCGGCGCTGATCGTCTTCCTCGTCTTCCAGCGCTTCTTCGTGCGCGGCATCACCGCCGGCAGCGTCAAGGGGTGATCCGCCATGAGACGCCTGATCTCCATCGCGATTCTGGCGGGGTCCCTCGCGATCGCCGCCTCGTGCGGACGCGGGACGGACGACCTCGCGCCCGTGCGCATAGACGACGGCTCGCCCGCGGCCTGGACGGCCCATCCCGCCGACGGCGTGGAGATGTCGCTCGCCGGCGACGACGGCGCCCTGCGCCTGGATTTCCGCTTCACCGGCGGCGGCTACGCCATCGCGCGCCGCGAGGTCGACCTCGTGCTGCCCGAGAACTTCGCCTTCACGTTCCGGCTGCGCGGCGAGTGCCCCGTCAACACCCTGGAGTTCAAGCTGGTCGACGAGACCGGCGAGAACGTCTGGTGGCACGTGAAGCGCGACTACGCGTTCCCCCGCGCGTGGACAGGCGTGACGGTCAAGAAGCGCAACATCACCTTCGCCTGGGGGCCTGACGGCGACGGCGCCCTTCGCCGGGTGTCCGCCATCGAGATCGTGGTGACGGCTAGCGAGGGCGGCGCGGGCAGCGTCTGGATCGACGACCTGACGCTCGTGC
>JAHIYU010000183.1 GCA_018814885.1 bacterium
GCCAGCCGACGGGCCACGGCCACGCCCCGTGCGCTGGCGCGCCGCGTGCCCACGATGGCGATCGCAGGCTGCCGCAGGGCGCCCGGGTCACCGCTGCCGCGAACGAGGTCGGGCGGCTCCTCCACGTCGCGCCAGAGGGCCGGCCAATGCTCGGCTTTGCTGTGCAGGGTCCAGGTATCGCCCGACGGAGTGTCGGTACGCATTTCGTACATGGGATGTTGCCTTCCCGGGAGGTCGCTCTGGATTGAGTCGGCGAGGTCGCCGTCAGGAGGAGGTGGCGGCAGCGCTCTGATACAGTTCGCGCAGCTTATGACGGAGCTGGTCCAGGCCCTGACCGGTGGCGGCGGAGATCAGCAGGGGGTCGCGGCCGCTGTGATCCCTGGCCCAACCCGCCACTTCCCTCCTGATATCGCCGACGGCTTCCTCGTCCGCCAGGTCGAGCTTGTTGAGCACGACGATGAACGGCAGGTCCGCCAGTCGCCGGCCGTATACGGTCAGCTCCTGGCGCAGGACGGCCAGCACGGACACGGGCGCCGGATCGGTCATATCGACCAGGTACACCAGGGCGCGCGTCCGCTCCACATGCCGCAAGAACTCGTGCCCCAGCCCCTTGCCGCCGCTGGCGCCCTCGATGAGGCCCGGTATGTCGGCCAGGGAACAGCTGGTATAATCACCCAGGTCGACGATGCCAAGGTTGGGCGTCAGTGTCGTGAAGGGATAGTCCGCGATCTTCGGCTTGGCCGCGGTGAGATGGCTCAGCAAGGTCGACTTGCCTGCGTTGGGCGCTCCGATCAGCCCGATATCCGCCAGGAGCTTCAATTCCATCCGCAGTTTCCGGGATTCGCCGGGCCGACCGGGCGTCGAAACGTGCGGCGCCTGGCGTTGCGGCGAGCGGAACTCGTAATTGCCGCGTCCGCCACGGCCGCCTGCTGCCACGCGATGCCGCTGCCCTGGTTCCGTGAGATCGCAGACGACCGACCCGCTGTCCGCATCATAGACGAGCGTGCCGCAGGGAACCGAGATCTCGAGATCTTCGCCGTCCGCGCCCGTCCTGCGCGAACCGGCACCCTGCTGGCCGGCGTCCGCCGCGTAGACCCTGCGGAACCGGAAGTCCTGCAGGGTCGAGGTCTCTGCGGTGGCCGTCAGCCAGATGGAGCCTCCGGCGCCTCCGTTGCCGCCGCTGGGACCGCCGCGCGGCACGCCCTTCTCGCGGCGGAAGGCGACGCAGCCATCGCCTCCCTTGCCGGCGGTCACTCTGATCTCGGCGACGTCGATGAACTTCAAATCAACCCCCGAAAGTCTCTATGCCGCGCCTGATGCGAAGGCCTGCCTCGCGCAGCGTCTCCTCGGCGTCGGCGTAGCTGAGCCGCAGATGGTTGGGTACGCCGAACGGCTCCCCGGGGACCACGGCCACCTTCTCCTCGCCGAGCAGGTGCTCGGCGAGGCGCATGCATCCTCCGGTCTGCCGGCCCGCGCCGAGCAGGCCGCGGATGTCCGTCAACAGATAGAAAGCGCCATCGGGCATCGTGAACCTCAGCCCCGGGATGTCGCTCAATTCCGCGACGAGCACGTCCCGGCGCCTCTGGAAGGCGCGCGCCATGGTCTCCACCTCGTCCCGGCAATCGAACGCCACCATGGCCGCCTTCTGGGCTATCGTGTTGACGTTGCTCGTGGAGTGGCTCTGCAACCGCGCCATGGCGCTGATGGTCTGCACGTCGGCGATGCCGAACCCGACCCGCCAGCCGGTCATGGCGTAGCTCTTGGACAGGCCGGTGACCGTCACGATACGGTGACGCAAGTCGGGGGCCACGGTCATCAGCGGCACGTGTCCCTCGTCGGTGTAGACCAGATCCTCGTAGATCTCGTCGGTGAGGATGAAGAAGCTCGTCTTGCGGAAGTATTCCGTCAGCTCCTCCAGTTCCGCCCTCGTGTACACGGCACCGGACGGGTTCGACGGCGTGTTCATGATCAGCGCCTTGGCGCGCCCGGCGCCGGCGCGCTCCAGATCCTCGGCCGTGATCTTCCAGCCCGGCCGCGACGGGATCACCGGGATCATGCGCGCGCGTAAAGCGGTGATCTGGGCGGGGTAGGTCACCCAGTAGGGCACGGGCACGGCCACCTCGTCGCCCTGGTTGAGCAGCATCGAGAGCGCGTTGTAGAGAACCTGCTTGGCCCCGTTGGAAACGATCACTTCCTTCGCGGAGATGGCCACGCCGGTCCGCGCAGCATAGAATTCGGCCACCCGCTGGCGCAGTTCGGGCATGCCCGCCGCCGCCGTGTAGCCGATGCGCCCGTGATCGAGGGCGTCGTGCGCCGCCTCGCAGATGGCCCGGGGCGTGGGGAAGTCGGGCTCGCCCGCGGTCAGGTTGACGACGGGCTCTCCCTTTGCGAGCAGTTCCTTGGCCTGTCCCGACAGCTTGAGGGTCGGCGAGTCACCGAGGACATCGGACAGCCAGCCCAGTCTCAATTGTCCCATTTCGTCTCCTTGCAGCGGACCCCGAACCTGCGACCGGCATCATGGTCAAATGTGTCATCAGTCGCCGACCCGGCAAGGTCGATGTCGCAGCCGGGACACGGCGGCCCCATCCGGCGTAGCCGGGGGATTACCCGTCCGCGGCGAACCTCGCCCGCAGGGCCGTGGCGGCCGCCGCGGGCACGTACCTCTCCACCGGCCCGCCACAACGTGCGACGTCGCGGACCAGGGTCCCGCTGAGCATGGCCAGTTCGGGACGCGCGAAGAAGACCAGCACCTCGTAGTCGGCCACGAGCGAGCGGTTCATGGCCGCCATGTTCTGTTCGTGTTCCATGTCGCCGGGCGTGCGCAGTCCGCGTATCGCGACGTTCGCCGACAGGCGCCGCATGGCGTCCACCAGCAATCCGTCGAAGGATACGACCTCGATGCGGCCTTTGTCCCCGAGGCCCGCGACGGCCTCCCTCACCAGGTCGACACGCTCGTTCACGTCGAAGAGCGTGGCCCGTCCCCCGCGCGAGACCGCCACGGTGATCCTGTCGAAGAGCCGCAGCGCCCGCGCAAGCACGTCGCAATGCCCGAGGGTCACGGGGTCGAACGTGCCGGGATAAATGGCGTGTAGATCACTCATCGTCCCTCTCCATGATCGATAGGGCCGCGGCGCCGTAGCGGCGTTGATCGACCCGCCAACCGGCGGGCGGCGGGGGCAACGTCAGCCCCGGTACGTGTTCCAGCACCACCAGAACGCACCGGCCGGCGTCGGCGAGACGCGAACAGGCGCGCCAGACATCCACGGCCAGGTCGCCGGCGTAGGGCGGATCGGCCAGGATGATGTCCCGAGCGGCGAGGTCGTCTCCCGGGGTCGCGAGCCAGCCACAGGCGTCCTGCCGCCAGAGGCGATAGCGCGATGGCTCGGCGCCGCAGGTCTCCAGGTTGCACCGGACCGCTTCGAGAGCTTGCCACGAAAGATCGACAAAATCCACATGTCCCGCGCCGCGGCTCAAGGACTCGATACCGAGCCCTCCCGCGCCGCAGCACAGGTCGACGACCCTCGCCTCGCGAATCGCCCCGCCCAGGATCGAGAAGATAGCTTCCTTGACGCGATCGGTGGTGGGACGCGTCTCGCGTCCCGGCGGGGCCGTCAGCTTGCGACCCCGCCAGCTGCCGGCCACCACCCTCATGATTCCCCGCGGCCGCCGCGCCGCTCCCAGTACAGCTTGGCGGCGAGCACGCGGCTGACGAGTTCCCGGGGTTCGGCCAGATCGCTGCGAAACCTGAAGTGAGCCGTGCGGGCGTAGAGCGGCAGCCTCGCGCGCAGCAGATCCGCGGCGTCCGCCCAGCCGCGTCCCAGGAGCGGCCGCTCCGTCGTGTCGCTCTGCGCGAGACGTTGCCTCAGGATCTCCCAGGGTGCATCGAGCCAGACGACGGCGCCCCGGCTGCGCAACAATTCGCACGCCGCCGTGCGCTCGACCACGCCGCCGCCGCACGCCAGCACGATGTCGCCCGCGGTCGGCAGGTGCTGCAGTGCGGCGAGCTCCAAATCGCGGAAGGCCGCGGCGCCGCCCGCGGCGAAGATATCGGCCACGGTCCGGCCGGCGTCGGTCTCGATCACGGCGTCCAGGTCCTGCACGTCCAGCAGGGCGTGTTCGCCGAGCAAGCGGGCGACCGTGCTCTTGCCGCTGCCCATGAAACCGATCAGGGATAACCACATGTGCTAGCTCCTGCGCGCAGTGTTCGGGACGGTCGCTTCGAGCATAACGAAAGTGGCGACCGCGGGCAAGGAACACCCGGGGTCGCCACTCCGTCATCCCGCCGGCGGCGCCGGCCGGGTGATCATTACAGTTCGTCGTCGCCCCCCACGCAGACAGGCACTTCCTCGCCGTCGGCATCCGAGTTCCGGTGAGCGTCATCATTCCCGTCCATATCGGCTTCGTAGCGCAGCAGCTTGCGGTAGAGGGTGGACGGATTGATCTCGAGGATCTCCGCGGCCCGCTTCTTGTGGCCGCCAACGCTGTCCAGGACGCCCTGGATGTGGCAGCGCTCCACCTCCTCGAGCGCCACGTGGCTGCCGAGCAGGGCGGCCGGCACCGAACCTTCGCTGACGGGATCCGCCACGCCGGGCGGCAGATCATTCCGGCCGATGCGTTCGTTCTCGCGGATGATGCAGGCGCGCTCGATCACGTTCTCCAGTTCGCGCACGTTGCCGGGCCACTCGTAGCGCATCAGGCACCGCAGCGCCTCCTCGGAGATCGCGGCGCCCACGGTCCCGGGGTACTCCGGCCAGTACTGCTTCAGGAAATGGTCGCAGAGCAGCGGTATGTCGTCGGGACGGTCGCGCAGGGCCGGCAGATCGATGGGGATCACGTTGAGCCGGTAGAAGAGGTCGGTCCGGAAGTTGCCGGCTCCCACTTCCCGCTCCAGATCGCGGTTGGTCGCCGCGATGACGCGCAGATCCACCTTGACGGCCTTGCTCGAGCCGACCGGGTAGATCTCCCGCTCCTGAAGCATGCGCAGCAGCTTGACCTGGATGGCGTGGGGCGTCTCGCCGATCTCGTCCAGGAAGATGGTGCCGCCCTGGGCTTGCCGGCAGAATCCGTCGTGGTCGCGGTCGGCGCCCGTGAAGGAACCCTTGACGTGGCCGAAGAGCTGGCTCTCGAGGAGCGTCTCGGGGATCGCGCCGCAGTTGATCGCCACGAATGTTTTCTGCGCCCGCTCGCTGCGGTCGTGTATCGTGCGGGCGATCAACTCCTTGCCCGTGCCGCTCTCGCCCGTGATCAGGATGGTGGCCGGCGTGGCCGAGATCTTGTCGATCATCCTGTAGACGGTCTCCATGCAGTCGCTCTGGCCGATGATCTTCGAGTGGATGCGCTTCTTGGTCAACTCGCGGCGCAACTGCACGTTCTCGCTGCGGGCGTAGCGAAGCTGCAGGGCGTTGCGCACAGCCACCTTGATCTCGTCGTTCTTGCAGTGCTTCTGCAGGTACGAATAGGCGCCGAGGTTCACCGCGTCGATGGCCGACTGTTCGCTGGCGTACGCGGTCAGCATGATGACCGGCGTCTCGGGGTCCACTGCCTTGATGCCCTTGAGCAGCTGGATGCCGTCCACCTTGGGCATCTGGATGTCGCTCAGGACCACGTCGAATGGCGCCTGTTCCATCAACGCCAACGCCTCGGCGCCGGAGCAGGCCGTCGTCACCTTGTAGCCTTCCTTGCCCAGCAGTATGGACAGGTATTGGCACATGGACTCCTCGTCGTCCACGACCAGGATCCGCTTGTCCTCCATGTATGGTTCTCCCTTGGTAACGCTCTCCGTCAGGGGCCGCCAACGGCGGCCCTGTCATGTGTGATATCGGTCAGATTGCAAACTTCTTGAACACGAAAGCGAAGAAAAACGGAGCGTCGTCCAACAAGGCGGGCAGAATGCAACAGCACCGGCAGACGAGCAAATCAGCGGCCAGCGAGGTAGGCTGCTTCGGGCTCCACGCCCATGACCGGGGTCTGCAGCAGCGGCAGGACCACCATGAAGACGGCACCCCCGCCCGGCGGCGAAGCCAGCTCGACCCGACCGCCGTGGTCATGGACGATCCTTTTCACGACCGAGAGCCCCAGCCCTGTGCCGCCCTTGCGCTCGGTGAAGAAGGGCTTGAAGAGCGAGGCGCGGCTCGACGCCGGTACGCCGGGCCCGGTGTCCGCGACGGTGATCTGGCAGGCGGTGTTGTGCGCGTCGAGCTCGGCCGTGAGGGTCAATTCCCCCGTGTAGTCCATGGCTTCGAAGCCGTTCATGGCCAGATTGAGCAGGACCTGCTTGATCTGCTCGGCGTCCATGAGGATGAGCATATCCTCCGGCTCGACCGCATGCGTCACCACCGTCTCGCCTCCCCTCTCCTCCAGGTGCATGCGCAGCTGCAAGACGGCGTCGTCCAGGAAGGGGCGCATCTCCACCAGCTTCGGCTGGGCGGGCCGGGTGCGGGCGAAGGACAGGAAGTCGGTGATGATGTCGTTGACGCGCCGGCTCTCCCTGAGAATCAGTTCCATGAGCTCGCGCTCCTGCTCGTCCAGGGACAGCTCCCCGGCCAGGATCTCCACGCTGCCCCGGATGCTGGCCAGCGGGTTGCGGATCTCGTGCGCGATGCCGGCCGAAAGCTCGCCGACCGCCGCCAGCTGGTCCGTCTCGCGCATCTTGTCTCGCATGAGATTGATGTCCGTCAGGTCCTGGAAGATGGCGACGGCGCCCGTGAGGGCTCCGTCCGACGCCTCGATCGGACTGACGCTGACGCCCACCGGCAGATCCGCGCCGTCGCCGCGCAGGATGCGGATCTCCCGCCTCAGCACGGGGCCGCCTCCGGCCAGGACCTGTGCCAACGCACGGTTGAAATCGTGCAGTCCCTCATCGAAGACGTCGGTCATGGAATATCCGAGCGCATCCTCCTCGTCCAGCATGAGGATGCACTGCGCCGCGGGATTCAGGCGCTGGATGATGCCCCGCTGATCGATGATCACCAGACCGCTGCTCAGGTTGTCCAGCACGTTTCGCAGGTCAGAGCCGAGCGCGTCGGCCCGACGCATCTCGCGGCGTCGCGCCGCCGCTTCGCGACGCCAGCCCATGGCGCAACACGCCGTCACGGCCAGTGCGAACACGCTGATAACGGCTGCCAACAAGACCCGGAGCCTCCACATCAGGGAAGTTCATCGCCGCATCGCGGACGGACGCGGGTATCGGAAACGTCATCGGCATGTGTCGCCTGTACTTGAGGTCGTCCCCGGGGATCGGCCCGCCGCGGTGTGGAAGCGCAGCAGCGGTGCCAGACGCTGCATCAGCTTGGGTCCGATCCCCTTGACCCGCTGCAGGTCGGCCGGCGAGAGGAACGGACCCTCGTCCCGCCGCGACTGCACGATCCGGTCGGCCAGGACCGGGCCGACGCCGGGCAGATACACCAGGGTGTCGGCACCCACCAGGTTGACGGCGAAGGGTGGCTCGGGCGCCGGCGGTTCGTCGGGCTCCGCCGACGGCCGCGGCAGCAGGGAGGACAGAAACGTCGGCTCCCGCCATGTGCCGTCCGGCCCCAGCAGCAACCTCCGGCGGATCAACCGTCCGGCGGCGATCAGCCCGCCCAGCAGCAGCAGTCCGAGCGCTTCGCGTCTGTTCAAGTCGTGCTCCCTCGCGGACCACCGCATCGCGCGAGGTCCGGGCGGGAGGCAGGTCTGGCGAGTCAGTGCCGGAAGGTCCAGTGCATGCGCCAACGGTTCACCTGGCCGGGGCTGAGCGATCCCGCGGAAACCGGCACGCGTCGGTTCGTGAGGTTGTGCAGCTCGTATCCGAGATCCACGCCCACGAGACGGAAACCGACGATGACGTGATGCAGGGTGACCGACGGCAGGCGGACATCGTCGCCGGGCAGCCACGGGTCGCCCATCCCGCCGCGGTGTTCGAGGATGTAGCCCAGTTCCAGGATGCCGTCCTCGTGGAACCAGTGCTTCTCCCAGAAGACGTTCAGGACCGCCGATCTCTCGGGCGGCAGAGCGATCGGCGTGCCGGCCTTGACGTCGTGGCCGCGGGCGGAAACGATGCCCTCCACGCGCGCCCAACCTGCGCAGCGGCCGGCGCGACGCAGCTTCAGATCCACGTTCCAGCCGTCCAGTTCGACCTCGTTGGCCCAGCGCCCGGTGACGGTCTCCCCCGCCAACGGCCGCCAGCCGATGCCGTCGCGCAGGCGTCGCACCGCACCGTCGATGACCAGTTCGTTGCCCAGAAGCCCGGCGCGCCAGGAAAGCGCGGCGCGGTCGAGACTCTCCCAACCCAGTTCGTGCTGCGGCAGCAGGACCGCCTCGATACCGGCGCCGGTGACGCGCGCGGCGGTATACAACTCGTCGCTGCGGGGTGAGCGGCCGCCGTGCTGCAGGGTTAGGCGCATCCGGTCGGAATCCGCCGCCTGCAGGTCCAGGCTCGCAGAGTGATTCCAACCGGCCTGTCGGTGCCAGCGCAGGATTCCCGTCGGCACGACGCGCAGGCCGCCGACCCGCAGGGGACGCAACGCCGTCATCGCCGCCTCCTGTCCGCCGCTGGAGACAGGACCGGCGTCGTCGCCGGCCCACTCCGCGGTCCCGGTTCCGTCGTCGTCGAGGCGCCAGGCCATCACGCGCGCGCCCAGCTCCAGTCCGTCGTCACGACCGGCGAGCTCGACCTGGACGCCTTCCCGCGCGATTTCCAGCTTGCGCGCGCGATCCCATTCCACGTCGGCTCCGTTCACGAAAACCGCTGCCTGGAGCCTGCCGACGGGCGTCTCGCCGCGCCAGGCGAGGGACGTGCGTTGCGCCCACAGCTCCTGGTGGAGCGCATCGTGCACGGGAAGGACCGTCTTGTGCTTGCGGATGCGCTCGTGGGTGAGTTCTAGCCGGGTGCCGTCGGACATGCGGCGACTGACGGACGCCCGCGCGGAACGGAACTTTGACTCGTGCCGGTTGGCCGCACCGACGAGATCGTCCTCGGGCAGCTGGTCGATCAACTCGTCGAAGTCGAAGCGCAGGCTCCACGGCGCGACGGGTGTCCGGAAGGAGACGCGCCGCAGGTAGGAGTCGTCGCTGCCCTTGGTGAAGCGCGTGTCGGTGGTCGCGGCGTCGGTCGCCGGCGCCGTCGAGGTCAGGGCGATCGCGGGTGCGGACGCGCCCCAGCGATCCGGGCCGCTGGCGATGCCGGTGAGTTCCACTCCGGACAGGGAGACGGCCCAGGGGTCGTCGGCCCAGCGGTGGCCCGTGCCCAGGGGAATACCGTCACGGCTGAAAGAAGGCTGCGGATCGTCCCCCGCCTCGTCGACGAAGAGCAGGGACGCCCCGAACGCGCCGTCGGCGACGGGCACCAGGGAACTCGCGCGGCCCAGCAGATCCTGGATGTCGATGGGGATGGGCAGCCAGAGGGGAGCCGAGCCCTCGGGCGTCGCGAGCAGGCCCGCGCTCGCGCGGCCAGCCGCCAGCGGGGCCGCAGCGCCGTCCGGCTGACCGGCGCATGCCGACAGCGCTCCCGTGAACGGTGCCAGGGACAAGGCCATGACCGCGACCGGAGCACGCACCGCCGACCATATCCGGCGCGTGAAGCGCGCTCCCATCAGATCACCCGCTTTCCGGCGCGGAAGACGGCGTGCACGGGATTGCGTCCGGCGTGATAGGGCACCAGACGGTAATCGTCCACGTCCAGGACGATGAAATCCGCGGGCCGCCCGGGCGCCAGTTCGCCCGCCTCGCCGCCGAGGCCCAGGGCCTGCGCGGCGTTGGCCGTCACCGCGCACAGGGCCTCGGCAGGCGACAGCTTCATCTGGGTGCAGGCGATGGCCATCACCAGGGGCAGCGACGAGATGGGACTGCTGCCCGGATTGTAGTCGGAAGCCAGGGCGACTGCCACGCCTGCCTCGATCATCGCCCGGGCGGGCGCGTAATCGCGCAGGCCCAGGGTGAAGACGGTTCCGGGCAGGAGCACGGCGACGGTCTCCGCGTCGGCCAGGGCCGCGATGCCAGCGGCGTCGATGCGGATGAGATGATCGGCCGACCCGGCGCCGAGGCGCGCGGCCAGAGCGGCGCCGCCGAACGGTTCCAGCTCGTCGGCGTGGACGGTGGCGCGCAGGCCCAGCGCCATGCCGCGGGCGAGGATCCGCTCGGTCTCCGCCAGGTCGAAGACGCTGGGCTCGCAGAAGACGTCCAGGCGCTCGGCGAGGCCCTCCTCGGCCACGCGCGGCAGGATCTCCTCGCAGACGAGATCCACGTAGGCGCCTCGACGGTCCCGGTATTCCGCCGGGATCTCGTGGGCGGCGAGACAGGTCAGCACGGCGCGCAATCCGGCCTCGTCCGCCGCGCGCCGCGCCGCGCGCAACATCTTCACCTCGTGCTGCGGCGACAGCCCGTAGCCGCTCTTGATCTCCATGGTGGTGGTGCCGCAGGCCAGGGCTTCGCGCAGCCGGGGCACGGTCAACGCGACCAGTTCGTCCTCGCTGCGCGCGCGCAGGTCGCGCACAGAGGCGTGAATGCCCCCCCCGGCGGCGGCGATGTCCAGGTAGGTCTCCCCGCGCAGGCGCCTCTCGTATTCGTCCTGCCGCGTGCGACCGTAGACCGCGTGCGTGTGCGGATCGACGAAGCCGGGCAACACGCAGGCCCCGTCAGCCTGGTAGGTGGCCTTCGCGCCCAGGGCGGCCAGGGCTGCGGCCGGGCCGTAGGCGACCACCCGGCCACAGTCCACGGCGAGCGCCGCATCCTCGACGATGCCCAGTTCGCCCAGCAGCCGACCGCGGCGAGGACCCGCACTCCCGCTGTCGGGAAGATCGAGGGTGCAGAGCTGGCCGATACCGGTCACCAGCAGATCGACAGGCGTGGCGAGATTCGCGAAATCGGCGGCGGCGACGTTTCTGCCGTCCTGGGCCATCGCTGATCCTTCCCTGGTTGTTCCCGGCCGCGCCGGGAAAAACTACAATACCGCTTCCCGGGCCGGGGTTCCCCCGGATCAGGTCGCCACGAAGAACTCCGCGGCCAGGGCCACCATCTCCTCCGGACCGGCACAGTAGCGGACCGAGGTCGGCATGGCATCCAGAAAGGTCTTCCCGTACGCCTTGCCGTGCAAGCGGCTGTCGAGCAGGAACACCACGCCGCGGTCCGCGTCGGAGCGAATCAGGCGCCCGATGCCCTGGCGCAGGCGCAGCACGGCATCCCGCACCATGAACTGAACGAAGGGGTTCTCCCCTTCCGCCTGGATCAGGTCGCAGCGGGCGGACACCCAGGGATCGGCGGGGACCAGAAAAGGCAGCTTGGTCACCACGAGGATCTCGAGATCCGTGCCCGGCAGGTCGATCCCTTCCCAGAACGTGTTGGTGCCCAGCAACACGGCCCGGCTCTCGCGCCTGAACCTAGCCATGAGCTCGGCGGGCGACAGGCCCGCGCCTTGTGTGAGGATCACCGGACGCGAACGCTGCCAGTGGCGATCCAGATCCAGCTTGAACTCGTAACCGCCCTCGTCGGTCTGCTGGAGAGCGGCGGCGACCGCCTGCAGGGAGGCGTACGAGGTGAACAGGACGAGCGTCTTGCGCGGCACGGCCGAAAGCAGGCTGCGCAGGAGCCGGGTGACCGCCGGCAGGTAGTTGCGGGAATCCGGGGCGGGAAAATCGGGCGTGGTCAGGAAGAGACTCTGCCTCTCGTAGACGAACGGCGAGTCGATCAACGAGGTCACCACGCCGGGCCGCAAGGCGGAGACGCCCAGCTCGCGGGACATGAAGGTGAAATCCTCGCCCACGCACAGGGTGGCGCTCGTGAGCACGGGGTTCAGCCCGGAGCGTCGCCACAGATCTGTCAGTATCGGGCCGGGCTCCAGCCTCGTGGCGCCCACCGCGTTGAGCGTCTCGCCGGATCCCGGCTCGAACCAGACCACCCAGTCCGGATCCTCGCGGTCGGCCAGGAACAGCACGTCCTTTTCCAGCTGGGTCACCAGCTCGGCAACCCGCGCCAGCGTGGCCAGCGCGTCCTCCACGTCCGGCTCTGTCCCGGCGGCTCCTTCCAGCCTTCTCGCGAATGCCGCATAGGAGGTGTCGGCCTCGCCGCAGGCCGTCAACAGGGACGCCGTTACCGGTGTCACCTGGCCGAAGACCTCGTCGCGCTCCTGGATGCGGAGGCGGCCCTGAGGTCGCGCGTGTTCCTCCAGCCAGAGGACGTACCGCCGCGCGAGCGCCTCCAGCCAGCGCCGGTATGCGGTCTGCGCCGCGACCACGGCGGCGGCGAATGTCTCGAGCGCAGGGACCGCGTCGGCCGCTTCACCCCCCGCCGCGTCGAGCTTGCCGCGCAGGAAGTGCAGCAGCTGCGGCCGGGCGCCGCCGCGGCCGCC
>JAHIYU010000184.1 GCA_018814885.1 bacterium
CAGGGCGCGCGCAGGGCCAACGGCGCGGGCGCGGGACCGGGCGCCGCCGTCGCGCCCGACTCCAGCGGCAGTACGCTCATGAAGGGCGGCCGCCCCACCGTGACCGGCGACGTCGTCAACTCACCGCCGCTCCAGGCGTCGAAGACACGCACGCCCGCGGCGCCGTAGGTCCGGTCGCAGAGGTAGATCAAGCCCTCCCCGTCCCAGGCCACGTCGACGAAGTCGTAACCGCCCGCCGACACCACCGTCGCGGCCGCGCCTCCGCTCGGGTCGAAGGTCTTCAGATGGGTGACGAAGCTGGCGTCGCTCACCACGCACCAACCGTGCGTGTCGTCCAGCACGACGAAGCCCAGGATCTCGCCGCCCAGCTCCTGTTCGGTGACCACCAGGCCGCCCGACTGCATGGCCGCGAGATCGATCGTCTCGAGACCGGCGTCCGCGACGGCCCATCTGCCGACCGTCGATACCAGGAGTCCCGCGCCGTCGGGCGACAGCCGCGGCATGGCCCACGGATCCTGTCCCGAGAGCATGATGCCGTCGATCCCTGGTGTGCCGGGAACCGCGTCCAGCCAGTCGCCGGCGTTCGTGTCGAAGACCAGCAGGCGGCTGCCCCCCGCGGGGTTCCACCAGTCGTTCCGGTCCAGGCGCTGGCTCGTCAGGTAGATGAGACCGCCGACCGCCTGCATCCAGGATGTCTCCGGCAATCCGTCCGCGTCCGCGAAGGCGACGGTGGACCAGCTGTCCAGGACGACGCCGGCCACGACGTCGACCTGCAGGAAGACCGCCTCGTCGTAGCATGACACGTAGGCCGTGCCGTCCGGCGCGAAGGCGATGTCCTGGGGATTGCGTCCGGCGCCCACGCTGAACTGCCGCAGGGTGGCCAGGCCCTGGGCGGGATCGAGCACCTGGATGTTGGCCGCGCCGCGGTTGACGACGTAGTAGAGGCCGTCGTGCCAGCGCCCCACGGCGTCCGAGCTCACGGTGGCCGCATCGACGTCGGCGTGCCAGGGATCGTGTCGATCCACGAGGGACACGCCCCCGTAGGTGGCGAAGTCGGTGGTGATGACCATGAAGTCGTCCCAGGCGAAGGCGGCGGCGGCGGCGAACAGCGATACCGTGATCAAACCCGCAGGCAGGCGTCTCGAATTCATCATCCAGTTCCCTTCAATGGAATATCAACGAGACGCGGCAGGTGCGTCCCGGCAAGGGATAGCCCTCCACGTCGTAGGTGTCGTCGTCGGTCAGGTTGAGCAGTTCGCAGGTCAGACGGGTCTGGTCCCCGCCGAGCGCGTGCTCGCCGCGCCAGACGTGCGAGAACGAAAGGTGGTAGAGCGACCGCGCAGGCGTGCGGTCCATCTCGCTGTTGTAGCGGTCGCGGTGGCTGTCCGCCTCGTGGAGCCACCGCAGTCCCCAGGTCCAGGCGCCGACGTCGATCTCCCAGCCCAGGGCCGCCTCGAGTTCGGGCAGGTAGGGCAAGGCCTTGCCGGCATAGATGGGATCGTCGCCGCGGTCCTCGGCGTCCTGCACGGTCAGGTTGGCCCAGCCGCGGCCGAACCCGCCCCCGTCCGCGACGAACTCCACCTCGAGACCGGACGCGTGCAGGCGGCCGCAGTTGTTCGCCTGGCTGGTGAACTGGGAGTTGCGCACCCAGAGAATGCCGTCGTCGACATCGGTCGCGAACCACGCCAACCGCAGGCACGCCGAGGCCGATGGACGCCAGAAGACCGCGATGTCCCGCGTGGTGATCCGCTCGGGGAACAGCTCGCGATTGCCGTTCACGCCGCCGCGATGGCCGAACAGCTCGATCCAGGTGGGCGCCCGGTACGACCCTGCCCAGTGGGTCTCGAAACGCAGCTCGCCGGGCAGGGCGTCCCAGATGATCCCCAGGGCCGGCGATGGACTCTCGTGCACGTGAGGTTCGTCCAGGGGCTCTTCCGGCAAGCCCGGCCAGGGCGGCAAGGGCGGGAAGTCGTCTTCGAGCCTCTGCCAGCGCCAGGAGGGCAAGAACGTCAGCCCGGCGTCGGGCCAGACGAGATCCAGACCCGCGAACGCGCCCACGGTCGTGCGCGTGCGCAGCGGATCTTCCAGTTCCTGGTGCCGCCAGGCGAACCACTGGCGGCGCCACTCGGCGCCGAGGCGGACGGAGCAACGACTTCCGGCCATCCTCGCGTCGTCGGAACGCCAGGACAGCCGGCCGCCCAGATGCTCGCTGCGACTGTCGGTGGTGCCTGCCGGGTCCCAGCCCACCTCCATCGCCTCGTCACGCAGCCGCTCGTCGCTGCGCCGTGCGTCCAGATCGAGCGAGACGGCCTCGCCCCGGTCGAACAGCGCCAGGTGGAGGTCGTAACGGTCGAGGCGCGAGGCGGCATGCGGACTCTCGAACCCGCCGACCGGTCCAGGGCGGCCGGCGTCGCGACGGAAGGCGCCGGCGGCCAGCTTCGCGCGCCAGCCGGCGGTTCGCCAGGCGCCCGTCATGAGCGCTCCCCCTTCGCGGAACCAGGCGTTGCGGCGCGTGTCGTCGAAGTCGTCGTGCGGATTGGCGAAGGTCTGGTTGTGGTTGCGAAAGGCGAAGAGATTGTCCGCGCGACGGGCGTGCAGGATGACGTGCGCGGACCGCCTGCCGCCCTCGACGCGCAGGCCGACCTCGCCGTGGGAGCCGGCCCACTGCAACCAGCTCGCCCGACCCCCGGGGTCGCCGCGTCGCGTCACGAGGTTGAGCGCGCCCACGCCGCCGGCGCCGCCGAAACGGACGGGCGCGTGCCCCCGGTACACCTCGACGCTTTCGAACCTGTCCAGGGGCAGGGTGGCCAGATCGATGGCGCCGTCCTGGGCGTCGGACAGCGGCAGGCCGTCGACGAGCACCGTGATCTGTCCGGCCGTCGACCCCCTGAGGGACGGGAGCGCGGGAGCGCCGAGGCCGCCGTAGCGCCGGATCTGCAGGCCGGCCAGCTGCTCGAGCAGCTCCGCCAGATCCGGCGTGGCCCGCTCGCGGTCCAGCCTGATGACTGTGACCGTGGCGGATCCCGCCGGGAAGACCGGATCGCCGACGGGGCTTCCGCGCACCACCAGGGTGTCGTGGGCGGCGACCGCGGCCACGGGCGCCGACAATGCGGCCGGCGCCGGGGCGGCCGCCAGCGACACCAGGAGACAAAAAAACGCGTCCCGGGATCGGTCAGGACGCTTGCGCCGGATGGGCATGCCAGAGACTCCTCCCGCGAGAGTTCTGCAGCGGGATCGGGATCGGTCTCCTGGCTCGCGGGTCGCCCTACTCCCCGTGCCTTCCCAGCTTGCGCCAGTGGCCTCTAAACGGGTTTCGTCGCCGCTCACAGTGGCGGGGCCGCGCCGGATTCGCACCGGCTTCCGGATGATCACCGAACCTATCGAATGTGAGGAGATCCTAGGCGCCCGGATGGTCCCTGTCAAGCAGCCGGTCCCAGATCAGTCGCTGGTCGTCGGCGCGGTCGCTGGCCAGCAGCCGGAGTTCGGGGTCGTCGGTCTCGAAGGCGTCGCGGTGCTGGATCAGCGAGCTGGGGGCCGCGGCCTGATCGGCGTCGGTATAGGGGCGATAGCGATGCCAGAAGCCCAGGTGCCAGGTGAGGAACCGTTCGACCCTAGCCAGACCCGTCGCATCGTCGCCGAAATGCTCGGCCGCCAGTTCGAAGTAGCGGCGCATCACCGCCCACCTCTGTTCGACCGTGGGGTGCCAGACCACGCCCGAGCGCAGCTCCCGGAAGATCCAGGGCTTGATCAGGGCGCCGCGGGCGACCACCACGCCGCTGATCCGCGTCTGCGCCAGACGGCGCGTCCGGTCGCCGGGCAGCAGGATGTCGCCGTTGCCGAGAACGGGTATGTCGACGGCGTCCGCGACCGCGCCGATGATCGTCCAGTCCGCGTCGCGGCGGTACCTCTGCTCCCGGGTGCGGCCGTGCACGCAGAGGGCGTCCGCGCCCTCCGCCGCGGCTATGCGGGCCGTCTCGACGGCGTTGACCTTCCTCTCGGACCAGCCGGAACGAAGCTTCACCAGCAGCGGCAGGTCGGTGGCCGCGCGGGCGGCGGCCACCATGGCCGCGAGCCTGGAGGGGCGCTGGAGCGCAGCGGCCCCGATGCCCCGGCGCACCATCACGTCGATGGGACAGCCGAAGTTGAGATCGATGTAGTCGGGACCGTGCTGTGCTGCCGCCCGCACGCCCTCGCCCATGGCCGCCGGCTTGCCGGCGGCGATCTGGATGCCGAACGGGGACTCGGCCTCGTGACGGCGCAACAGCGGCAGCTCCCGACGGCTGCCCTTGGCCAGCTTGTGGGCCAGGATCATCTCGCTGCAGGTCATCTCCGCGCCGAACTCGCGGCAGAGCCGCCGGTACGGCAGGTTGCCGCCGGTGGCCATGGGTGCCAGGGCGACCACGTCGCGAAAGAGCTCCTGCGCGTTTTTGCGTCCGGACATCATCTCTCCGTCGACGACGGCCGCCCTCCCGGAGAGAGCGGCCGCGGCGTGGATCGGCGGGGCGGAGGTCGGCGGCTAGCCACCGTCGAGCATGCCGCCTTCCTCGTACTCGTTCCAGCCCTCTGGATCGCGGATGTATTCGTAGGTGTTCTTCAGCAACTCGTAGTGGGTCTGCTCCTCGGCCGCCAGATGCTCGAAGAGCTCGCGGGCCTCGGTGGATTCCATCCGGGCCGCGGCCTTGCTGTACATGGTGTAGCCCTTGCGCTCCACTTCCATGGCGCCCTGGAGGATCTCCAGATCCTCCTCTACGTACTCGTAGGGATCCTTGACGCTCTCGAGCGCCGACTCGAAGATCTGGCGGGGCGTGGCGTCGTGGTCGTGGCCCGGTTTGTCCAGGGACGAGAGGTTGTGGGTCTTGATCATACCGTCGCGCACACCGATGAGATGGGCCCGGTGGCCCTGCTCGTCCTTGGCCAGCGACAGGAAGATCGACCTTTCCAGCTCGGACGTCGCGGCCTCCGCCTTCTCGGTGAAGAAACGGATGCCCTCTTCCTCGAAAGCGATGGCATCGGCCAGGATGTCGATGCACTTGGTCACATCGTTGCTCATTACACCCTCCGGGGTCGCCTGCACGGCGCGCCGCGCTCAGGTTCGTGTCCCGATCATTCGCGAATACGTTCTCAGACAAATGGTAACGTCTGTCACGTTGAATGCCAAACTCCGATTGTACTTGCATTCGCGTGTTCAGCAGACCATACTAAACCACTATCGGCGCGTATGTCCCGTTGCGCGGGTCCGACCCGTAAGACAGTGTTTCGCACGAAGATAACCCTGGCTTGCTACCTGAAGGAGGCCCCCATGGCGAAACTGCAGAACAGGATGGAAGAGCTGATCCCGCGCTGGCGAAACGACGTCCGCAAACTCGTCAAGGAGCACGGCGATACCAAGATCAGCGACGTATCGATACTGCAGGCGTACGGCGGCATGCGCGGGGTCAAGAGCATGGTCTGCGACACGTCCGAGGTGCCGCCCGACAAGGGACTGCAGATCCGCGGCACGCCCATCGGCAAGCTGGCCGACAAGACACCCGAGGACATCTTCTACCTGCTGTGCACCGGCGAGCTCCCGAACTCGCGCGACAGGCTGACGCTGCGCAAGGAACTGGCCGACCGCGCCCGCGTGCCTTCCTACGTCTGGAAGGTGCTCGAGGCCATGCCCAAGAACTCACATCCGATGTGCATGCTCGATACCGCGATCCTCTGCATGGAGCGCGAGTCGAAGTTCCGCAAGGCCTACGACAAGGGCACCAAGCGCGAGGACTACTGGAAGCCCATGATGGAGGACGCCCTGGACCTGCTGGGCATGCTGCCCACCATCGCCGCGGGCGTCTACCGCATGCGCTTCGACAAGGGCCGCCGCATCGCTCCCAAGCCGGACCTGTCCTGGGCCGGGAACTTCGCCCACATGCTCGGCATCAAGGATCCCAGCGGGGAATTCGCCGATTGCATGCGCCTCTACCTCGTGCTGCATTGCGACCACGAGGGCGGCAACGTCTCGGCACACGCGTGCCACCTGGTCGGCTCGGCGCTCAGCGACGCCTACTACTCGGTGTCGGCCGGTCTGAACGGTCTGGCCGGTCCCCTGCACGGCCTGGCCAACCAGGAGTGCCTGAACTGGATCATCCAGCTCAACAAGAAATTCCGCGGCAGACCGACCAAGGACGACATCCGCAAGTACACCTGGGAGACGCTCAACAGCGGCAAGGTGATTCCCGGCTACGGTCACGCGGTGCTGCGCGTCAGCGACCCCCGCTTCGTCCAGTTCCGCGCCTTCGGCATGAAGCACTTCCCCGACGACCCGATCATGGAGACGGTCAGCAACGTCTTCGAGATCGTGCCCAAGGTCCTCAAGGAGCACGGCAAGGCCAAGAACCCGTGGCCCAACGTGGACGCCGGTTCGGGCGCCCTGCTCTACCACTACGGGATGAAGGAGTTCTCGTACTATACGGTGCTCTTCTCCATCTCCCGCGCCATGGGCATGCTGTCGCAACTGATCGTCAACCGCGCCCTGGGCTCGCCCATCGAGCGGCCCAAGTCGGTGACGACCAAGTGGCTGAAGAAGCAGGTCAAGTAGATCTCGTCCTGCACTTTCGGGAGGGGCCGGCCATCGCCGGCCCCTTTTTCGTCCCGCCCACTTTCCAAACAGGACGAATCATGTTAAAATTATAGACGCCGAGACACCTACATCTCTAGACTGGAGGCTTCCCACGTGGCCGTTGCACGTCCGCACATCGTGCCCATCACCTTGCTCCTGCTCCTGGCGGCGACCTCTCTCCAGGCCGACGTGACCATACATTGCCTCGCCGTAGGCCAGGCCGACGCCACGCTGATCGTCTCGTCGAGCGGACAGACGCTGCTCTTCGACGGCGGATCCAACGGCGACGGCGACGACATCATCGTGCCCTACCTGACGGGCCTTGGCATCACGACCCTGGACTACATGGCGGCCAGCCACTTTCACGCCGATCACGTGGGCGGGCTGGACGAGGTCTACAACGCCGTCGGCGTCTCCCAGGCCGTCTACGACCGCGGCTGGAGCTATACCACGCAGACCTACAACTCCTACGCCGCCGCCGTCGCGTCCAAGCGCCAGACGGCCACCGACGGACAGGTCATCGACCTGGGCGACGGCGTGACCGCGACCGTCATCGCCCTGAACGGCAACGGTACGCTGCCTGCTCCCTTCACCGACACCGACGAGGAGAACGCCTACTGCCTGGCCCTGCTGGTCGAGTGCGGCGACTTCGACTTCTTCGTGGCCGGAGACCTCACCGGCGGCTACAGCAGCGAGGAGGACGTGGAGACCTCGATCGCGGCCGAGGTGGGCGAGATCGAGGTCTACCGTGTGAGCCACCACGGCTCCTACACGAGCAGCAACACGACCTTCATGGCCGCAACCCTACCCGAGGTGTCCATCATCTCCGTCCCGGACGACAGCCCCTACGGGCATCCGCACCAGGACACCCTCGACCGCCTCGCGGCGGTGGGCAGCTACGTCTACCAGACCGCCCAGGGCTCCCTGGCCACCTACCCGCCCGGCATGCGCACCATCGTGAACGGGCACATCGTGATCACTAGCGACGGCGTCGGCGAGTACTACGTGAACGGCGTCATGTGGGAGACGGACGAGGGCGGCACCGCCGTGCCGCTAGCCGGCGCGCTCGTCCTGCACGGCAACTATCCCAACCCCTTCAACCCGGCCACCGAGGTCCGCTTCGCGTCGCCAGACGGCGGGCCGGTGCGGCTGTCCATCCACGACCTGGCGGGTCGCGTGCTGCGCGAGTCCGCCTGGGACGCGGCGCCGGGCGAGCAGGGGTGGCGCTGGAACGGCCGGGACGGCAACGAGCGCGAAATGCCCTCGGGCGTGTACCTCTACCGCGTCGTCACGCACGGCGGTACGGGCTCGGGGCTGATGACGCTGGCGCGGTAGTCTGTAACGAGCACGGAATGAGCGACGGCCGGGGCGCGAGCAGCCCCGGCCGTCGTCTCGTCATCGGTACAGCGATTTCAGATGGCCCCAGATCATGCCGTCCGCCGCGACCAGGCATCCGGATCGTTCATCATACTGTCTACAACGATGGTCCAACACATCACTGTCCCGTCGATGCACTGCCACAAACCGGCTTCGAAGAAACCGGACGTGCGGAACTGGACACTATGGATGACCGATGGGATGGGCTGGATCTGGAAATCGGCAAAGCGGATTTCCTGGTCGGGATATGGACCCGTCAACTCGGGCATCGGGATCTCGACCACTTCGCCGCTGGCCGGAGCGGCCAGCGAAACAGACAGCAATACAAGCGCCAGATATCTCCTCGGCATGATCATCCCTCCGGACGATCATACCAGATCTCACTCCGCTTCCAAAGCTTCGGCCACGGCCGATTCGTCCCTGATCAACGCCATGAACGTCTCGCCGTAACGCTCGAGCTTCCTCTCGCCCACGCCGCTGATGCTCAGGAACATCTCGTCGGTGACGGGCCGGCGGGACGCCATGGCGGCCAGCGTCTTGTCATGGAAGATGACGTAAGGCGGGACGCCCTGCTCCTCGGCGAGCTCGCGGCGGCGGGCGCGCAACCGCTCGAAGAGGGCCAGCGTCGCAGGTTCGTGCGGATCGTCGGCCAGATCCCCCGCCGCGGCGGTGAGGGCCAGCCGGGCGCCGCGGCGCTTGCGATCGGCGCCTCCCCCGGTCTTGGCCCGCGTCAGCACGTCCCGGCGCAGCCGCAACTCCTCTTCGCCGCGCAGCACGGGCAGGGCCGCGTCGGTCAGCCGCAGGCCGCCGTAACCTCCGGGGTCGAGGGCCAGCAGGCCGCGCGCCACCAGCTGCCGCAGCACGCTGCGCCAGCCTTGGGCGTCCAGCTCCAGGCCGATGCCGTGGGTGCTCAGCCGGTCGTGGCCCCAGCGCCGGACGCGCTCGTTGGCGCTTCCCCGCAGCACGTCGATGACGTGCTGGGCGCCGAAACGCTGGCCCGTGCGCGCGACGCAGGACAGGGCCTTCTGGGCCGCCTCCGTGCCGTCGAAGGTGTCCACGGGCTCCAGACAGGTGTCGCAGTTGCCGCACGGCCCGGGCAGGATCTCGCCGAAATGATGGAGCAGGACGCGCCGGCGGCATTCGACCACCTCGCAATACCCCAGCATGGCGTCCAGCTGCTGTTGTTCGCGGCGCTTGTGCATCTCGTCGGCCTCGCTCGCCTCGGCCATCTTGCGCAGCAGGATCACGTCCTGCAGGCCGTAGGTCATCCAGGCGTCGGCGGGCAGGCCGTCGCGTCCGGCTCGGCCCGTCTCCTGGTAATAGGCCTCGATGCTCCTGGGCAGATCCAGATGGGCCACGAAGCGCACGTCGGGCTTGTCGATGCCCATGCCGAAGGCGATGGTCGCCGTCATCACCAGGCCGTCCTCGCGCTGGAATCGCTCCTGATGCGCGCGGCGCGCTGCGTTGGGCAGACCGGCGTGGTACGGCAGGGCCGGGATCCCGCTATCGGCCAGGAAAACCGCGATCTCCTCCACGCGCTTGCGCGACAGGCAGTAGACGATGCCCGCGTCCCCGTCGTGCTCCCCGCGCAGGAAGGCCAGGAGCTGGCGACGGGGATCGCTCTTGGGCACCACGCGATAGCGGATGTTGGGACGGTCGAAGCTCGCGACGAAGGTCCGTCCGTTCTGCAGGCGAAGCCGCTGCAGGATCTCCGCCCGCGTCCGCGCGTCGGCGGTGGCCGTGCAGGCCAGGCGGGGCACGCCCGGAAAGCGCTCGGCCAGCGCGTCGAGCTGGAGGTACTCGGGACGAAAATCGTGTCCCCACTGGGAGACGCAGTGGGCCTCGTCGATGGCGAACAGCGCCAGCCCGGCAGCCGCGCCGACCTGGTCCAGCAGCGCGAGGGTGCGTTCCTGGAGCAGGCGTTCGGGCGCGATGTAGACCAGATCCAGGCCGCCCGCACGCAACGTCTCTTCCACGCGCCTCGCCTCGGCCGTCGGCAGCGTGGAGTTGAGGTAGGCCGCCCGCAGGCCCAGCTGGCGCAGGGCCGTCACCTGGTCCTGCATCAGGGCGATCAGCGGCGAGACGATCACCCCGGCGCCCGGCCGCAGGACGGCGGGGATCTGGTAGCACAGGGACTTGCCGCCGCCGGTGGGCATGATCACCAGGGCGTCGCCACCGCCGAGCACGTGGTCGATGATCTCGGCCTGCTGGCCACGGAACCCCGGAAAGCCATAGACCGTCTGCAGGATGTCCAGGGGCGTCTTCACGGGGTCAGCCCTTGCCGGAATCGTGCCCGGCGTCGCCGTCCACGACCTCCACGGCGTTCCAGGCGATGGTGTAGCCCAGCATCACCTGCGAGAGGTAGTGCTTGCGGTCGTTCAGGCGCGACCAGCCCGTGGGCAGGCTCGCCGCGTAGGCGGCCAGGCGGGCCGGCGCGCCGCCGGCGCGGCGAGCGGCGATCAGCCACGGGATGGCGGCCATGAAGGTGTGGCCCGAGGCCGTGTTGTTGTCGGCCATCGGCCGCCAGCGCGAAGTGCCCGGCGGGTCGCTCGGCCGCGACGCGCCGGCGACCCGCTGGATCGTCCACAGGGCGGGCAAGCCCACCACCAGGGCCTCGAAGGCGCTGCGTCCCCAGCGCGTCAGGGCGCTGCTGCCCGACCAGGCGTCGGCCGCGGCGAAGGCCGCCCAGTAGAAGAACCAGAAGCGTTCGCCGCAGGGTCGGAAGACGTCGGCGGCACGGTCGGTGGCGGGAGAGCGTACGGCCTCCGCGTGCCATCCGTCGACGATCTCGTCGATCCGGGTGTGGGCCAGCACCGCGGCCGCGCCGCCGGCCAGACCCAGCCGCAGGAAGCCGCGCCGGCCGTAACAGCGCCGGTAATGGGCGCCCGTACGGCCGAGAGGTCGCGCACCGCGCGCGCGGGCCTGTCGTGAACTCGCGTAGGCGGCGATGGCCAGGGCGACCAGGATCAGGGCCAGGGCGAGGGCGATCACGTCGGCGCCTCCCCCCCGTCGATGATGCCGGCCACCAGCTCGGCCAGGGCGGGCGCCGCGGTCAGACCCGGCGAATCGATGCCCACCAGGTTCACCAGTCCCTCCAGATCGCCACCCTCGCGTCGGACCTGGAAGTCGGCGAAGGGCTCGTCAGTGTCGATCTTCGGCCGCAGGCCGCTGAAGGCCGGCGCCAGGTCGTCGGGCTCGAGGAATGGCAGGAAGCGGCGCGCGCCGGCGAAGAAACCGACCGCGCGCGAGGGTTCGACCGCGTAGTCTTCGGCCCGCTCGACAGGTTCGAAATCGGGCCCGAGGCGGAGTTGTCCCTGCAGATCGAGGCAGAGGTGCACGCCGAGGGTGTCGCGCCCGGCCGGCGGCACGGGATAGACCAGCCGCGAGACGCGGCCGGCGTGACGGGAGGACACGGAGAAGTAGTTGCCCTTGACCCAGCGCTGGCGGGGGCAGACGCCTCCCGCGCCGGCCAGCGCCGCCACCTCGTCCGCCCGCAATCCCGCGCAGTTGATCACCCAGCGGCTTCGGTGGGACCAGCCTTCGCCGGCGCGGCGGTCCACGGTCACGCGCCAGCCGTCGACCTCGCGAGCCAACCCGCTCACCGCCGCGTCCGTCATGACCTGGACGCCGGCCGCGCGCGCCTGTCGCGCGTAGGCGCCGGCCGCGCCCTCGGCGTCGAGGATGCCGGTGGCGTCGGACCGCAGGGCGGCCACGGCGGTCACCTCGGGTTCGAGTCGCTTCAGCTCTGCGCGTCCGATCAGGCTCAGCCTCTCCACCTGGTTGGCTAGCCCGCGCTCGTGCAGGTCGGACAGGGCGGCCTGCTCGTCCTCGTCGACGGCCACGACGAGCTTGCCGCATTCCCGGTAGCCTACGCCGGCCGCCGTGCAGAGGTCCTTGAGCAGGCGGCGTCCGCGCACGCAACACCGCGCCTTCAGGGTGCCCGGCGGATAGTACATGCCGCCGTGGGCGACCTCGCTGTTGCGCGAGGTCACACCGGTGGCGAGGCGCGGTTCACGCTCGAGCAGGACCACGTCGCGGCCGTCGCGAGCGACCGCCGCCGCCGTCGCGCAGCCCACGATACCTCCGCCGATGATGGTCACGTCCACGTCGATCAAGCGACTCAAGGTCCCTTCTGGAGATACGCGTCGAAACTCATCGTCTCGAAGCTGCGGGACGACATGTAGCGCAGCACGTCGCGGAACAGGGGGGCCGCCACGAAACCGGGCAGCGGCGTCAGGGGCGTGCCGTCGCTCTCGAGAAACCAGATGGTCGGCAGGCTGCGCACGCCGAACCTGCGGGCCGGCTCGCGCTCCTTCTCCGTATCCACCGAGACGGGCACGAAGTACTCCTCGATCAGCCGGATCACGCCGGGGTCGGCGAAGGTCTCCTTGTCCATCTTCTTGCAATATTTGCACCAGTCGGCGTGGAAGTCGATCAGGACGAGCCGGCCCGATTCGGCGGCCGCCGCCAACCCTTCCCCGTAGGACAGCCACGATATGCTCTCGTCGGCGCCGCCTGCCGGTGTCGTTGCCAGCAGGGAAACCATCGCGGCGGCGGCCATGACGTGACCCGCGTGCCTGATCATGTCTTCTCCTTCGTCACGGCCGGGGTCCGGGCAGGGCGGCCAGGATCGCGGCCAGGTCCGCTGGCCAGGGGTCTCCCTCCGGCGGCGGCGCCGACAATACCAGCGGTGCGCCGCCGACGGGGTGCGCACACTCCAGCTGCCAGGCGTGCAGGGCGATGCTGTGGTCGGGCAGTCGCACGGCCGCGCCGTACTTCACGTCGCCCGCGATGGGGGAGCCGATCGCCGCGAACTGCGCGCGGATCTGATGGCGGCGGCCCGTCGCGGGTTCCACCAGCACGAGCGATCGGCGGGCGTCGCCGGCCAGCGTCCGATAAGACAGCCGGGCTTCGCGCGAGTCCGCGAAGGGCGAATCCTCGCAACGCGTGCACCCCTGCGCGTCGGCGCGGCCGGCCAGGTGATGCGTGAGGGTATCCCGCGGCGCGCGCGGTCCGCCCTCGATCATCGCCAGGTAGGTCTTGCGCACCTCGAGGCCGCGGAACTGGGCCGAAAGCCGCGACGCGGCCTTCGAGGTGCGCGCCAGCAGCACCACGCCGGAGACCGGCCGATCCAGCCGGTGCACCAGTCCCAGGTAGACGTTGCCGGGCTTGCGGTATTTCTCCTTGAGATAGGCCTTGCACGCCGTCAGCAGGGTCGGATCGCCGGTGCTGTCGCCCTGCACGAGCAGGCCGGCGGGCTTGACGACCGCCAGCAGGTGGTTGTCCTCGAAGAGAATCGTCGGCTCGCGCTCGCTCATGGCCCGCCCAAGGTAGCAGAGACGGGCTGCCGGGCAAAGGGCGGACGTGACAAGCCGCGGCCCGGACCGTATGCTGGGCGCAGGATTCGAGCGCGGGTCGGCAACCGCCTTCGCCCGGCTGCGTAGCAGAGAGGTCGTATCCCGCGAGTTCCCCCGAACGGAAGAGGTCCGTATCATGATGCGCGCGTTGATGCTCGTTTGCCTCGCGGCCTGCCTGCTGGCCGGCTGCGGAGAGTCCATCCCGGAAAGAGAGCCCATGACCTTCGTGTATCCCGAGGCCCACAAGGTCGATCAGGTCGACGACTATCACGGCACGCAGGTCGTCGATCCCTATCGCTGGCTCGAGGACGTGGACAGCGACGAGACCAAGGCCTGGGTCGAGGCCGAGAACGCGGTCACCTTCGCCTACCTCGAGAGCATCCCCAGGCGGGAGAAGATCAGGAGCCGCCTGACCGAGCTGTGGGACTACCCCAGGTACGGCGCCCCCTTCCGCGAGGGCGAGCGCTACTTCTACTCCAAGAACGACGGGCTGCAGAACCAGTCGGTGATCTACGTGCAGGAGGATCTCGACGGCGAGCCGCGCGTGCTGCTCGATCCCAACCTGCTGAGCGAGGACGGCACGATCGCCCTGGGCGGCATGAGCATCAGCCGCGACGGCAAGAGGATGGCCTGGGCCACCAACGTCTCGGGCTCGGACTGGCGCACCTGGTACGTGCGTGACATAGACACGGGCGAGGACCTCGCCGACAAGGTCGAGTGGAGCAAGTTCTCCGGCGCCAGCTGGGACGAGAAGATCGAGGGCTTCTACTACAGCCGTTACGACGTCCCCGTCGGCGGCGACGAGCTCGAGGACGCCAACTACTACCACAAGCTCTACTACCACAGGGTGGGCACGCCCCAGAGCCAGGACGTGCGCGTCTACGAGCGCCCCGACCAGAAGGAGTGGGGTTTCGCCGGCAGCGTCACCGAGAGCGGCGACTACCTGGTCATCCACGTCTGGAAGGGCACCTCGCCCATGAACCGGCTCTTCTACAAGGACCTGCGCGATCCGCGGGCCGGCGTGGTGGAGCTGATCAGCGAACTCGAGGCCGAGTACGCCTTCATCGGGCACGACGGCGACATCTTCTACCTGCAGACGGACCTGGACGCGCCGAGGAAACGCGTCGTGGCCGTGGACATCCGCAACCCCGCCAAGAGCGAATGGCACGAGCTGATCCCCGAGCAGGACATCACCCTCGAGAGCATCGGCATGATCAACGGCAACGAGTTCGTGGCCAGCTACATGAAGGACGCCCACTCGGTCGTCTACAGGTACGACCACCACGGCCGCCTCATCGGCGAGCTGGCGCTGCCGGGCATCGGCTCCGTCGGCGGCGTGGGCGGCCACCGCGAGGACACCGAGACCTTCTACACCTTCACGTCGTTCCTCTACCCGCCGACGATCTTCAAGTACGACTTCGTCACCGGCGAGAACACCGTCTTCCGCGAGCCGGAGATCGACGTGGACCTCTCGGCCTACACCACCGAGCAGGTCTTCTTCCCGAGCAAGGACGGGACGGAGATCCCCATGTTCATCGTCCGCAGGACGAACGCGAAGCTGGACGGCTCCAACCCGACCCTGCTCTACGGCTACGGCGGCTTCAACGTGTCGCTGACCCCGTACTTCTCCATCTCGCGCCTGGCCTGGGTGGAGATGGGCGGCGTCTTCGCCGTGGCCAACCTGCGCGGCGGCGGCGAGTACGGCGAGGACTGGCATCAGGCGGGCATGCTCAAGAACAAGCAGAATGTCTTCGACGACTTCATCGCCGCCGGCGAGTACCTCATCGCCCAGGGCTACACCAGCAAGAAGAAGCTCGCCTGCGCCGGCGGCAGCAACGGCGGCACGCTCGTGGGCGCGGTCTGCAACCAGCGGCCGGACCTGTGGCGGGCGGCCCTGCCCGCGGTCGGCGTGATGGACATGCTGCGCTTCCACCTGTTCACCATCGGCTGGGCCTGGGTCAGCGACTACGGCAGCAGCGAGGACCCGGACATGTTCCCCACGCTCAATGCCTACTCGCCCTACCACAACCTCCGCGACGGCGTGGACTACCCGGCCATGATGATCACCACCGCCGACCACGACGACCGCGTGGTGCCGGGCCACAGCTTCAAGTACGCGGCGCGGATCCAGGCAGCGCATGCCGGCGCCGACCCGGTGATCATCCGCATCGAGACCAAGGCCGGCCACGGCGGCGGCAAGCCGACCTCGAAGATCATCGAGGAGGTGGCCGACGAGTGGGCCTTCCTCTGGGATCAGCTGGGGATGAAGTAGAAACCGTTCCTCGGGATAGAGATACGAGGCCCGCCGTGCTTCGGGGCATGGCGGGCCTCACGCGTCCGGCGGGCGGTGGGATTGACACGGTCGAGACGGCCCCCATACACTCCCGATAGTACTGAATCAACTATCTGTCATGCTTGGAGTCGATCATGAGACGTATATCACTGATCGTGGCATTGTCGATCTGTCTCTTCTTCACGCCGGGCCGCGCCGCCTGGGGATCCGGCTTCCACCTGCAGGGCATGTCCGGCGCCGTCAGAACCGTGCTGGACTGGAACGGGACGCTGGTCGTCGGCGGCGCCTTCGCGTTCGCCGGCGCCGTGCCCGCGCGCAACGTGGCCGCTCGTGCGGACGGGGTGTGGTTTCCGCTCGGCGACGGCCTGGCGGGTGAAGTCCTGGATCTGACCGAGGGCAGCGGCGGCCTGCTCGCCCTGATGCGGGAACGGGTGGACAAGACCTATTGGGTGCTCAAGGTGATGCACTGGGCTGGATCGGCCTGGGCACAGCTCGGCCCGGAATACTACGCGACCTCGGCCCCGTTGGCCTGGTATCACGGGTCCGTGCATCTCGGGGCCCACCGCCTCCAGGGCGACGTGTGGGTCGAGGTTCTGGCGACCGACGGCTCGATCGACGACCTGACCGTCTACGGCGACGACCTGATCGCCAGCGGCCGCTTCCAGCACGCCGGAGGTGTCCCGGCGTCCTGCATCGCGGCCTGGAACGATGGGACCTTCAGCCCACTCGGCGCGGGACTCCCCGAGGTACCATGGGACATCGTCGCAGACGGCGATCGGCTCCACGTCGTGCTCGGCTTCGAAAACTACTCCTGGCTCATGAGCTGCGAGGTGAGAACCTGGGATGGTTCCACTTGGTCGATCTCGCCTCGCCACGGCGAGGCGTGGTGCGGATTCGACGGCATCGTGGCGTACGAGGGGAACATCCTCGTCTTCGGCGCTTACGGAGCCTACATCGACAGCCCAATCCCGACATACATGGCGAGCACGGACGGTTCCAGCTGGACGGGGATGACATACCTGGGATTCCCCGGCTTCGACGATTTCTGTACGTGCGACGGTCGGCTGATCGCGGTCGGAGGCGGCAGGAGCATGGGGGATACCATCTCCGCAGGCGTCATCGCCTTCGACGGCGACCAGTGGCGGGGTCTGTTCCCGGCCGGCGACGGCATCTGGGGGGGGATAACGCAACTCCAGCCCTTCCAGGGGGATCTCGTCACGTTCCAGGCGGGTCCCGGGTGCGGGCCCTACGACCCGTACTACGAGCTGCTGGGGTGGGATGGCGGCGCGTGGTCGCTGTTCGCGACCTTCGGAGAACACGTGGATCGCCTGCTCGGTGACGGCAATTCCCTTGCTGTCACGACGTTCCCTTCGTTCTTCTGCGATTTGTACCTCCTCTTCGGTACGACGATCTGGTCCTGTGTTCCCGATATCCCTGCCGATCCGACGCTCTATCACGACGGCGCCCTGTACGCGCCCGGTCCGGTGCTGTACCGGTATGCCGATGGCGACTGGATCGCCTTGACCACCGCCACCGACGGTGACATCGAGAGCCTCGCCTTCTGGAACGGCGCCCTCATCGCCTCGGGCGCTTTCACTTCGATCGACGGCCACTCCCTCGGACACATCGGCGCCTATGGCAGCGGAGATTGGACACCGCTGGGATCGGGCCTCGACGCACCGGCCGACCTGATGACGGGCTGGGCCGGCAAGCTCGTCGCCTCCGGCCCGTTCACCACGGCGGGCGGCCAGCCCGCGGCCGGGTTGGCGGCCTGGGACGGTCACGCCTGGATCCCCTTGAGCTCGGTGCCGGTCGCCGGCGAGATCCATACCCTGTGCGGCTATGCCGGCGAGCTCTTCGCCGGCGGGGACTTCACGCACATCGACGGCGTGGCGGCCGACAACGTCGCCCGCTTCGACGGCGCGGGCTGGCACGCGATGGGCGCCGGCATCGACGGCCCCGTCCACGCTCTGGCCAAAAAGGACTGGCGCCTGTTCATGGTCGGCGATTTCACGGCCGCCGACGGACACGCGTCCCATCACGTGGCGGTCTGGGCCGAACCCGCCGTCGCCAACGAGCTGCAGTACTTCCGGGCGGAGCGCGACCCTTCCGGCGTGCGGCTGTCCTGGCTGTTGAAGGTCCACAGGCCGGACACGAATTACGTGCTGCGCCGCCGGGTCGATCGTCAATCCGGCTACCTGGAGATCGCGGTCCCCGGCTCCGAAGTCGCCGAGACGACATACTTCGACCCTTGCACCGGCAGCGAGGGGCTGACCTACGAACTCGTCATCCGGGGCGATACGAACGAGATCCTGCTGGGGCAGGTCTCGGTGCCCGCCGCGGCGCCGACCGCGGTCGTCGCCTCCCTGCATCCCGCCGCGCCGAATCCCTTCAATCCCTCGACGACCGTCGCCTTCTCGCTCACCCGCCCCTCCCACATCCGGCTCACGGTCCACGACGCCCGCGGCCAGAGGGTCAGGATCCTCGAGCGCGGCCCCTTCACGACCGGGCGGCACCGCGTGGAATGGGACGGACGCGACGATGGCGGCCAGAAGGTGCCATCCGGCGTCTATTTCGCCTGCCTGTTCGCCGATGACCGGATCACGGCGACCAAGCTGGTCCTCGCGCGCTGAGAGACCAGCCGATTCCCGGTGTTCACCTCGGGCCCCCCGTTTCCCTGCATGCGCGTTCGACCGTTGCCCGCCCCCGCGCCCTGACCTAACATGGGGATCCACCGCAAGGGGGGACCCATGCCCGCACGACGGCCGAGACCGCCGATCATCGCCCTGACCGCCCTGCTCGCGGCCGCGTCAGGGTGCATCCTCGACGCCGATCCGCCCAACCTGGCGCCGGTGATCGAGGCGCTGAACGCCATGCCGGCCCTGGTGGAGCCCGACAGCTCCTCGGTCGTGACGGCGCAAGCCAGCGATCCCGAGGGCGCGGGCCTGGACTACCGCTGGAACACCACGGCGGGCTGTTTCACGGCCGGTTTTTACGAGGCCATCGCGACCTGGCAGGCGCCCTCGTACGCGGGGCCGTGCACCCTGACCGTGGTCGTGGACGACGGGCGCGACGAATCGACCGCCACGCTCGTGGTGACCGTCGCGCTGCATCCTTACGAACCGCACCTGGTCGTCGCGGCGCCCGAGCGGCACTTCGGCCTGGCCGGCGCGCGTCTGCCGGTCCGGATCGAGAACGACGGCGGCGCCGCTGCCGTCTGGGAGGCCGCGTTCGGCGCCGACTGGGCGAACCCGGTACCGGCGACGGGCACCCTCGCCCCCGCCGCGGCCGACACCGTCTGGCTGGAGGCCGACCGGACCGTTCCCGCCCCGGGCGCGCACGCCGCGGATCTGATCCTGCAGGCCGTCGGCGACGACCCGCACTCCCTCCGCTTCGACCTGGTCCAGCCCTGGACCTACGCCGTGCTCGCGCGGTACCCCCACGACACCGCGGCCTTCACCCAGGGCCTGGTCTGGCACGACGGCTGGTTGTACGAGGGAACGGGGCGCTACGGCCAGTCGAACCTGCGCCGGGTCGATCCGGAGACCGGCGAGGTGATGCAGAGCGTCGCCCTGGCCGGCAACCAGTTCGGCGAAGGCATCACGATCTGGCAGGATCGGATCATCCAGCTCACCTGGCTGAACTACACGGCCCATGTCTGGGATCTCGACACCTTCGCGGCGCTGGGCACCTTCGGCTACGCGACCCAGGGTTGGGGCCTGACCCACGACGGCACGCGCCTGATCATGAGCGACGGCACATCCACCCTGTACTTCCGGGATCCCAACACCTTCGCCGTGACCGGGCGCGTTACCGTGACGGCCTTCGGCGCGGAACGGGCCTTGCTGAACGAGCTGGAATGGATCGACGGCGGGGTGTGGGCCAACGTCTGGCAGAGCGATTACGTCGTGCGCATCGACCCCGCGAGCGGCGTGGTGACGGACATCCTGGACCTGGCCGGTCTGCTGACACCCGCCGAAGCCGCCCCGGCCGACGTGCTCAACGGCATCGCCTTCGACCCGGCGGCGGGGCGCGTCTTCGTGACGGGCAAGCTGTGGCCGTGGATCTTCGAGATCGAGATCGTCGATCCGTCCGGCGGGTGATCAGCGGGGCTTCAGGGCGGCGAGGTCCTGCTTCACGGTCATACGTCGTCCTCCAGGGTCTTCTCGATCTCGCCGGCGGTGGCCAGGTCGCGCGGTTCGGCCCGCTCGCGCAGCTTCTCGATCCAGAACCGGCGCACCTTGGCGGGCTCGCTGCTCCCGGACTTCACCGTGGCCGTCCAGGGGCCGGCCACGCGAAACACCCCCACGCCCTCCAGGGACTCGATGTACATCCGCCGGCCGGGCCGGCTCAGCGCGACGTCCAGGCGAACGTCTCGAGGTACTGCCGCAGATGTCCCGCGGTGCGGAAGCGCTCCAGGATCAGGCTGCGCTTCAGGCCGCGGCAGATGTCCTTGACCTCGGACGGCTGCCTGGCGTAGCGGCGCGCGCCGCCGACCGCCTCGTGGAACATGTGCACGAGGTTGACCACGTCCTCCTGGATGTTCGCCGCGCTCGGCGCACCCCAGCGGTACATGTCCACCAGCTTGACATCGAAGCCGAGGCCGCGACGCTGGACGAGCACGTTGTCGGTGTGCAGGTCGCCGTGGTACTCGCCCCGGTCGTGGATGACCTCGATGCCGTCGGCCAGGGTATGCAGCAGGTGCATGGCCTCGAAGGGCTCCAGGCGGCCGCCGGGCTGGCGGCGCAGCAGAGCGCTCAGCAGCTCGCCCTCGACGTACTCCGAGACCAGCATCGTGAGGGTGGCGTCTTCCAGCTCGACGCGCTCCTGCGTGTGGTACTGGATGAGGATCGGGCAGTGGCGCAGCTTGTGCAGCTTCTTGGCGTAGAAGCGCACCGCACGGTTGCCGGGGTTGCGCCGCGGGAAGAAGATCTTGGCCGAGCGCTCGATCCCCGTGGAGATCTCGCGCACCAGGTAGACCTCGCCCTCCCAGCCCGCGCCCAGCAGCGAACAGACGCGGTACTTGCCCACCAGGACATCGCCGCGCTTCAGACCGAAAGCAACACGCGCCATTCTCGTCCTCCCGGGAGCTTCTCAAGCGACGCGGCCCTTGTCCGCGACCAGCAGGGCCGAAGTCACCGCGATCAACCCGCCCACCGCCGGCAGGGGCCGGATCTGCTCGCCAAAAATCGCCCAGGCCGCCAGGACCGCCAGGGGGATCTTGAGATTGTTGGCCGCCGCCAGGATTCCCGCACCCACCCGGCCGGCGCCGCGGTTCCACAGGTAGAAGGCGACGCCCGTGGGCAACAGGCCCAGGTAGAGCAGCGTCCAACGGGCGCCCGCGTCGAAAGCGGCCAGTTCGTCGAGCCCGCCGCCCGCGGCCGCGGCCAGGCCGGCCAGGGTCATCGCGCCCAGGTACATCCAGGCGAGATTGCCCGCCTCGCCGGCCCTCGCCCCGGAAGGAGCGAGCCGCCAGCGCCGGTAGATCAGCTGGCCGCCCGCGAAGCAGAGATTGGCGCCCTGCAGCAGGAGGATCCCGCGCCAGGCCGCTCCGGGCGGCAACCCGCGCCAGGCCACCAGGGCGCCGCCGGCGACGGCCAGCG